>JBDKUZ010000062.1:0-2939 GCA_039679395.1 Methanospirillum sp.
GAGCACGGCCTCGCCGTGGGCTCGCACCGCGCCGACCGAGGCCGCCTCGACCACGAGGTCTACGTCGGCGGCCGCGAACGCCTCGAACGAGTCGCAGGCCGTTCCTCCCCATCCCTCTGCGAGCTCCCGGGCCCGCCCGGGCGTCTGGTCGTAGAGGGCGGCGATCGCGAAGCCCTCGGCGTGCGCCGCGAGCAGGTGGCCGATGGTGCCGCACCCCAGGAGCCCCACCCGGATCCCGGGTTGGGCGCGGCTCTCCGTGCCGGCACAGGCCGCATGAAGGCGTCCGTCAACACTCTTTGGGGAATGACATTTTACCGCGAACATCGTGAATCCCGAAAATATGGTCTCGAGTTCAACCTATAACGGGACCTATAACGGAACCACTGTCCTCTCGTACACCTCGTTCAGCACCTGTCCGAACCCGGTGTACACGGCGGAGAGCCCGCAGATGATCCCTTCGTACCCGCCGATCGTCGTGAAGAGTGTATTTCCCGTCAGGTATCCCAGCCCCAGCAGGACGAAGAGGATGGTCACCGTCGCGAAGATGAACTGGAGCGCCCGGTTGTACTTCAGGGTGGCAAGGAACGTCACGAAGGCAAAGAGCGCCCACATAAACAGGTACGCGGCCATCGCCGTCGAGCTGGGTGCGGCGGCGAGACCGAGTTTCGGCAGGAGGAGCAGGCCGACGAACGAGAGCCAGAAGAAGCCGAAGGTCGCGAACGCCGCCGCGCCGAAAGAATTCCCCTTCCTCCATTCCATGTACCCGGTGATCGCCATGGCCAGTCCCACGTACGTGCCCATCATGACGATCATCGAATCCAGCGGGTAATACCCGGCATTCACCAGACTCAACAGGACCGTCGCGATCCCGAACGCGAGCAGCCCGATCGGACCCGCTGTCGAGGTCGGGTCCATCATCTTCACCCCGGTGTAGTGCGGGGTTTCAACAGTTTCACTCATTTCATTCGCATCCTTATCGCTGGTTTAGTCCAGTGCTTTGACTCCGGCGTGTACCGGAGCCTCAATTGCTTCACTCATTGCAATCACATCCGTTTTATTGAGACCATCAGGTCCGATGCATCGCGACCGGTCAGGGGGAGCGGGGACAGCACCCTTTCCTGCCGTCCGAGTTTTCTCAGAGTCCCGCTCATAATCATCGGGCATGGCCGTTCACTGTTTTCAGTGTTTGAAAACGGGGGAGATCACTTCCCCGCACGGGGAGATCAGACTGATGCAGTATTATACGAGCGCCGGTACGAAGAGCGCGAGGAGAGAGAGCTCGTCGTCGCCGGCGCTGACCGTGTGATGAGTTCGAGGAGGTGTAACAAACGTCTGCCCTGGCCCGGCCACGGGAACCTCCGCTCCGTCCACGAGGAAGGAGCCCGAGCCGGCGAGGACCACGTTCCACTCCCACTGCGTCTCGTGGTCGTGGTCCGCGACCGCGCAGTTCCGCGAGACCCGGACGAGGTGGTAACTGAACGCCCCGTCCGTCTCTTCCGCCGTCACGAGGTCTTTCAAGAAGACCCCGTTCCAGGCCGGGTGGGAGTACCAGGGCTTCTCCATCGCCCTGACCTCGTGGCCCGGCAGGAGGAGACTCCCCTGCTCGAAGGGCTCCAGGATATCCTGTTGTTCCATGACAGACCCTGTACGCGTCATTGGAAAATGTGGGAGATTGCTGCGCCGAATACTACTCGCAGATCACGACCGGCTTGATGACGTCCGCTCCCTTGCTCCTCATCATCATGAGCGCGTCCTCGATCTTGTCGAGGCCCTTGAAGACATGGGTCGCCATGAGCGACGGGTCCAGGCGCCCGTACTTCACGAGGTCGGCGAGCCGCTCCATCCGGACCTTGCCGCCGGGGCAGAGGCCGGTGATGATCTGCTTGCTGGCCATGCCGAAGCCCCAGCCCGTGCGCGGAATCGGCAGGTAGTCCTTGTCGAACATGCCCTTGCCGAAATAGTTGATGTTCGAGATGTGCGACCCGGCCTTGGCCATGTTCACGGCGTCTACGATGATGTCGGGGCCGCCGCCCGCGATGACGACGGAGTCGACGCCGGCTCCGTTGGTCGCCTTGAGGATCTGCTCCACGGTGTCGCCGTCCTTATAACTGACGATATCGGTCGCGCCGTACTTCTTCGCGACCTCGACGGGTTTCGGCCGGGTGCCGACGGCGAAGATCCGGGACGCGCCGAGCAGCTTCGCGCCGGCGATGGCGGAGAGGCCGACGGGGCCGATGCCGAGGACGGCAACGGTGCCGCCGAGCGGGATGTGCGCGTTCTCGGCGCCCATGAAGCCCGTGGTGAGCATGTCGGGGATCATGACGGCCGCCTCGAGGGACATGCCCGGGGGCAGGAGTGCGAGGTTGGCGTCCGCCTGGTTCACGTGGAAGTACTCCGCGAAGACGCCGTCCTTGAAGTTCGAGAACTTCCAGCCGCCGCACGCGCCGGTGGTCTGCGATGAGTACCCGCGCTGTTCGGCCTCCTCGCCCCAGTCGGGCGTGATGGCCGGGACGATGACGCGGTCGCCCTTCTTGAAGTCTTTGACCTCGCTCCCGACCTCGTCGACGATGCCCAGGGCTTCGTGCCCGAGGATCATGTTGTGGCGGTCGCCGATGGCCCCTTCCCAGACGGTGTGGACATCGGATGTGCACGGCGCGAGCGCGAGTGGCCGGCAGATGGCGTCGTTCGGGCCGCACGTTGGCCGTTCCTTCTCAATCCAGCCGACTTCTCCGATCTTTAACATTGCAAAGCCTTTCATGGTTGATACCTCTTGCAGATTCTGTGGTTACTCTGTGGTCGAATGGCGATACTAGCAGGCCCGGCCCTTGTCGAGCCCCGTGATCCGGATGCCGCCGAACTGGCACTTGTTCCGGATGTTGAGCCCGATCAGGAGGGGCGTGATCTTCTCGATGATGCTGGCCCGCTCGAGCATGCCGCAG
>JBDKUZ010000063.1:0-2891 GCA_039679395.1 Methanospirillum sp.
GAGCACGGCCTCGCCGTGGGCTCGCACCGCGCCGACCGAGGCCGCCTCGACCACGAGGTCTACGTCGGCGGCCGCGAACGCCTCGAACGAGTCGCAGGCCGTTCCTCTCCATCGCTCTGCGAGCTCCCGGGCCCGTTCGGGGACCTGGTCGTAGAGGGCGGCGATCGCGAAGCCCTCGGCGTGCGCCGCGAGCAGGTGGCCGATGGTGCCGCACCCCAGGAGCCCGATCCGCAGGACAGGTGATCTGCGGTCCTCTCCGCCAAAGAACACCGCGTGAAGGTGCTCATTATCGTCCCTCCGTGCAGATCTTTCGCCGATCTGCACGCCGATTCCATCCTGGGAGCCCGTGACGGCCACGGCCCGTCCCTGCATGTCAATCATTGCCATGATCTCTCTCCGTTACGAGCGGTCCCGGGTTTCCCGGGAGATCGGGTCTTTGCGCCTGTACCGGCCCCCGTGAACCCCCCTAACAGGATCGCGAACTCGCCCGACCTGCCACCGTCGTCACGCCGGATCCGGGTGAAGACCGCGTCGAAGGAGGCCGCGCCGGCCTTCGCGCACGGGACCCGCTCCCGCCTCATTCGGTCGAAGTCAACAGCCAGCTCAATCTCGGCCGTACGTCCCTTCGCGATCAGCGCCTCGAGCGTCCTCGGAGGCCCGACCAGGGCGAAGATGCTCGCGGCGCTCAGCTGATCGACGCGGCGGAGCCCGAGGGCCCGGAGCGCGGCGGGGTTGGCGTTCAGGAAGGTGCCGTCGGCGTTGAAGATCACGATCCCGCACGGAGCCGTCTCGAAGAGGGTTGCCATCCTCCGCTCCGCGTTCTTCAGTGCGGCCTCGATCTGTATCATCGCGGTATTGTCGCGGAAGCTGACCATGACCCCCGGCCCGGCAGCAGGCGTGGCCACCGGCGCGAATTCGAGGAGATAGGCCCGGTCCGTACCTTCGTCGATCAACTGCATTTCGTCGAGATACGTCTCCGCTCGGCGGATCCGCTCGATGTTCCGTCGGACCGCCGGCTCCGAAAGGATCGGGAGGTCGAGGAGCCGCGCGCCGACCAGGTTGCGGGAGGGGTGGACGCCGAGGGAGGCAATAAAATTCGCGTTCACCATACTGACCCGCAGATCGGCGTCGAGGATAACGAGCGCATTCGGCAGGCTGTTGAAGACCTCGGTCAGGGGCAGGCGATGCGACCTGCGATAGAGTTTCTTCTGGCCGAACCGCTCCATGCTCACGTCGCCGCTCGCGGCAAGGAGCTCGAGGTACTTCGCGGCGGTTCTGCGGTCGATCCCGAGCTCCCGGGCGATTGCCGTCACGGACATGCCTGTCGCCGCGTGCTCCTCGAGCAGGGTCACGACCCGGTCGAACTGCTCCAGGTGCTGCGTCGGGGCGATGCTCATCCTTCTCTTCTCTCGGTAGAATGCTCGTCGGGCATGGGAGGGAGCGTCATCATCGGTATCGTCCTGCCCTACACTGTACTCTTCCACGACCTGCACGGGTCCGCATACACGAGCGCTCCGTCGTCGGGTTATGCACAGAAAACAGCGATATTCACATATAACGGCGGGAGGGACCCGCGCTGCGGGGTCCCGTCACCGGCGTCATGACCCTGACCGTGCTGCACGATCGTTCGAGGTAGGTATCTTACAGCGTATCTACTCGCAGATGACGACGGGCTTGATCACCTCCGGCTTGTGCGACTTCATGAGAAGAAGCGCTTCTTCTATCCTATCGAGCCCCTTGAAGACCTGGGTCGCCATGAGCGCGGGGTCCATGCCGCAGTACTTCACCGCTTCGCAGAGCCGTTCCATCCGGACCCGTCCACCAGGGCAGATCCCGGTCCTGAGATCCTTGCTGCCTACGCCCAATCCCCAGCCCGCGGGGGAGAGTGGTATGGGCGCTGTCGCACCGAAGACCATGCAGTTCGAGACAACAGAGCCGGGCTTCGCCATATTGAACGCATCAATGAGAATGTCGGGGCCGCCGCCGGCGACAACCACGGCGTCGACACCCGCTCCGCCGGTTGCCTCCAGGATCTGCTCGGCAGTATCTCCGTCCTTGTAGCTGATGAGATCGTTCGCTCCGTACGTTTTCGCGACCTTGGCGGGAACCGGCCTGGTCCCGACGGCAAAGATCCGTCCGGCACCCCGCATGCGGGCAGCCGCGATCGCACACAGACCGACCGGTCCGATACCCAGGACGGCGACGGTCGAGCCGATCTGAATATTGGCGTTTTCGGCGCCCATGAAGCCCGTGGTCAGCATGTCCGGGAGCATGATGCCTGATTCCAGGCTCATCCAGTCCGGCAGGTGCGCGAGGTTGCCGTCCGCCATGTGTATGTGGAAATATTCCGCGAAGGAGCCATCCTTGGTGTTCGAATACTTCCAGCCCCCCGCCAGTCCACCGGATTGCGAGGGGAATCCGCGCTGTGCGGCTTCCGAATCCCAATCGGGGGTGCAGGCCGGGACGATGACGCGGTCGCCGGGCTTGAAGTCCCTGACCCCGGAGCCGACCTCGTCGACGATCCCCAGGGCCTCGTGCCCCATGATGAGATTGTGCCTCTCGCCGATGGTCCCCTCCCAGATGGTGTGGACATCCGAGGTGCAGGGGGCCAGAGCCAGGGGCCGCAGGATCGCATCGCTCGGACCGCACGTCGGTCTCTCCTTCTCGATCCAACCGATCTCTCCGATCTTCAGCATTGCAAGGCCTTTCATTTCTGGTACCTCTTTCTGCGTCCTGGTTCCGGTGTATTCACGTCCCGTTACGCGCAGGCCCGGCCCTTGTCGAGCCCCGTGATCCGGATGCCGCCGAACTGGCACTTGTTCCGGATGTTGAGCCCGATCAGGAGGGGCGTGATCTTCTCGATGATGCTGGCCCGCTCGAGCATGCCGCAG
>JBDKUZ010000064.1:0-21645 GCA_039679395.1 Methanospirillum sp.
CTCGTCGCCGAGGCCGATCTCGGCCCCGAGGTCTGCTGCTACGTCCGCGCGCTCCCCGTCGACATCGACTGGGCCGCGGACGCGGGCGCGGACTCGGTCCATCTGGTCGTGCCCGTCTCGGACCTCCACATCGAGAAGAAACTGCGGAAGGACCGCGCGGCCGTCTGCCGCATGGCGTTTGCCGCGGTCGAGTACGCGAAGGAGCGAGGCCTCGTGGTCGAGCTCTCGGGCGAGGACGCGAGCCGGGCCGACCAGGCCTTCGTGGCCGATCTCTTCGGCGAGGGGGTCGAGCGCGGCGCGGACCGGCTCTGCTTCTGCGACACGGTCGGCCTTCTGACGCCCGAGCGGGCCCGGGAGGTCGTGCCGCCGCTCGCGGCCCTCGCCCCGCTCTCGATCCACTGCCACGACGACCTCGGGTTCGCGCTCGCGACCACGGTGGCCGCGCTCCAGGGAGGGGCCACGTGCGCCCACGCGACCGTCAACGGCCTCGGCGAGCGCGCCGGGAACACGGCCTTCGAGGCGCTCGTGATGGCCCTCGAGATCCTGTACGGATATCGCACGGGGATCGAGACGAAGAAGCTCTACCCGCTCTCGGCCATGGTCGCGCGCCTGACGAAGGTCCCGCTCGCGACCCAGGCCCCGGTCGCGGGCGAGATGGCCTTCACCCACGAGTCGGGGATTCACGCGCACGGCGTGCTGCGCGAGGCCGCGACGTACGAGTCGATCCGACCCGAGAGCGTCGGCCGCTCGCGCCGGATCCTGCTCGGCAAGCACACGGGCACGGCCGCGGTCGAGGCCGCGCTGGCCGAGCGCGGGTACCGCCCGGACGAGGTCCGCCTCGCCGAGATCGTGCGGCGGATCAAGGAACTCGGCGACCAGGGCAAGCGCGTGACCGACGCGGACCTGCTCGCCATCGCCGAGGCCGTGCTCGCGATCGAGTGCACGCCGGTCCTCTCGCTCCGGCAGTTCACGGTTGTCTCGGGCTCGAACGCGATCCCGACCGCGTCCGTGACCATCCGCGTGAACGGCGACGAGATCACGGGCGCGGCCACCGGCACCGGGCCGGTGGACGCCGCGATCGAGGCCCTGCGCCGGTCGGTGCAGGCCGTCGGCGAGATCGAACTTCTGGAGTACCACGTGGACGCGATCTCGGGCGGGACCGACGCGCTCGTGGATGTACCGGTTAAGTTGGCCAAAGACGGAAAGATAATCACAAGTCGCGGCGCCCGAACGGACATCATCACGGCCTCGGTCGAGGCCGTGGTCGCGGGCATGAATCGACTCTTGAGGGACTGAAATGACGACGACCGGCGCAAAAGTGCTGATTGAGGGCCTCCTCCGCCAGGGAACGAAGACGATCTTCGGCTACCCCGGCGGCGTGGTCCTCCCCATCTACGACGTGCTCTACGACTCTCCGCTCGAGCACATCCTGGTCCGGCACGAGCAGGCGGCGGCCCACGCGGCCGACGGGTATGCTCGCGCCTCGGGCAAGGTCGGCGTCTGCCTCGCCACCTCCGGACCGGGCGCCTGCAACCTGGTCACGGGGATCGCGACCGCGTACATGGACTCGATCCCGCTCGTAGCCCTGACCGGCCAGGTGCCGACGAACCTCCTCGGCAACGACGCGTTCCAGGAGTCGGACATTCACGGGATCACCCTGCCCGTGACCAAGCATAACTATCTGGTCAAGCGCGCGGCCGATCTGCCGCAGGTGATCGCCGAGGCCTTCTACATCGCCGCGACGGGCCGTCCCGGGCCCGTGCTCGTCGACCTGCCGAAGGACGTCTCCACGGGCGAGCTCCCCGACGACATCGCCTTTCCCGAGACCGTCAGCCTTCGCGGGTACCAGCCGACGGTCCGGGGCCATCCCCGGCAGATCGAGAAGGCCGTCGACCTCATGGTCAGGGCGGAGCGCCCGCTCCTCTACGCCGGCGGGGGGGTGATCCTCTCGGGAGCCGACAAGGAACTGACCGCGCTTGCCGAGCGGCTCGGGGCGCCGGTCGCGACGACCCTGATGGGCCTCGGCGGGCTCCGCGGCGACCACCCGCTCAACCTCGGCATGCTCGGCATGCACGGGACCGCGTACGCGAACTACGCCGTGACCGAGTGCGATCTCCTCGTCGCGATCGGCGCCAGGTTCGACGACCGCGTGACCGGGAAGATCGAGACCTTCGCCCCCCATGCGCAGGTGATCCACATCGACATCGACCCGGCCGAGATCGGGAAGAACAAGCCCGTCGACGTCCCGATCGTCGGGGACGTGAAGCACATCCTCGAGCAGATCCTCCACCGCCTCCCCGCGAATCCGAAGACCGCGCGGTGGCTCGAGCGGGTCAACGGCTGGCGGGCCACGCACCCGCTCGTGGTCCCCGAGAACGGCCTCCTCCACCCGCAGGGCGTGGTCCGGACGCTCTCGGATCTTCTCAAGGGCGAGGGCGTGGTCGTCTCCGAAGTCGGCCAGAACCAGATGTGGGCGGCCCAGCACTTCTGCTTCAGGAAGCCGCGCTCCTGGCTCTCGTCGGGCGGTCTCGGGACTATGGGCTACGGGCTGCCGGCCGCGATGGGCGCCTGTTACGCCCGGCCCGGCGAGCAGGTCTTCCTGATCGCCGGCGACGGTTCGCTCCAGATGAACATCCAGGAGTTCGGGACGATCGTGCAGAATCGGATCCCGGTTCGCGTGGTCGTGCTCAACAATCAGTACCTCGGCATGGTCCGGCAGTGGCAGGAGCTCTTCTTCGACCGGCGGTACTCCTACACCGAGCTCCCGCCTGTCGACTTTGTCGGGATCGCGAACGCCTACGGGATCGACGGCGTCCGTGTGGACGACCCGGCCGAGGTCCGGGCCGCCCTCGAGGCCGCGCGGGACCACGACGGCCCGTTCGTGGTCGATGTCCGGGTCGAGCGCGAGGAGAACGTCTTCCCCATGGTCCCGGCCGGGGCCGCGATCAACGAGATGATCGGGGGCCACGAATGAAGCGGCACACGCTCTCGGTGCTGGTCGAGAACAAGGCCGGCGTCCTCTCGCGGGTGACGGGACTCTTCAGTCGCCGGGGCTTCAACATCGAGTCCCTTGCCGTCGGTCCGTCCGAGGAGGAGGTGACGAGCCGGATCACGCTCGTCGTCTGCGGCGACGACCGCGAGGTCGAGCAGGTGATCAAGCAGCTCAACAAGCTGATCGACGTGATCAAGGTCTCGGATCTCTCCGGCCGGGAGCGGGTCGAGCGCGAGCTCGCCATGATCAAGGTCGCGGCCGAGCCGGGCGAGGCCCGCGCAGGCGTGATGCAGATCGCGACCATCTTCCGCGCCCATATCATCGACGTCGGGCCGAAGACGGTCACGCTCCAGGTGGTCGGCGACTCCGAGAAGATCGACGCCCTCGAGAACCTGCTCCGGCCGTACGGGATCCGCGAGCTCCACCGGACCGGCCGGATCGCGGTGCTCCGCGGTCAGCAGACCGTGCGCAGCGAGAAGTAACTTTTTTCGACGGATCCGCACAAGGGATAAATCGCTTCGTCGCCTACGACGGACGGGAGTTTGGCATGGATATCCGGATCCAGAAGATCATCGAGGGGCTCTTCTGCCTCGAGGACCTCCGCGAGGTCTACCGCGGGGCGCTGCCCACGGGGCTGTCGCCCGAGGAGGAGGTCGTCTTCGGCGCGAAGTTCGACGAGCTCGAGCGGATCGTCGACGAGATCCGCACGGGCACGGGCCACCCGAAGGTGTCGCGCATCGCGGAGACGATCGAGCTCCGCCTGCGCGAGGAGGCCGCGATCAATATCCAGCCGATCCAGGCCGCGGGCCGGCTTACGCCCGAGGCGAGGAAGGCGCTTACCGTCTGGGGCGACGGGTACTCGGTCTGCGACGCCTGCCGCAAGCCCTTCCGCCTCGACAAGATCTGCAAGCCCCCGATCGCGACGTTCCACGAGGAGCTCGCCGCGTTCCTGAACATGGACCTGGCCCGCGTGGTCCCCGGCGCCCGCCGGGGGTTCCAGGCCGTCGCGTCGTCCCTGGTGCAGAAGGGCGACTGGGTCCTCCTCTCGGCCCTCGGCCACTACACGGAGTACCTCGCGGTCGAACAGGCCGGCGGGATCGTGCACGAGATCCCCGCGAACGACGCGCGGATCGTGACGGCCGACGCGGCCGCCGAGCGGCTCGATACCCTGGTCCGCGAGCTCGGGAAGCCCCCTGCTCTCGTCATGTGCGACCACTTCGACTACCAGAACGCGAACGAACACGAGGTGGCGGGGATCGCGAAGCTCTCGCACCAGTACGATGCGCCGTTCCTGTACAACGGCGCGTACACGGTCGGCGTCATGCCCGTCGACGGACGGGCGACGGGCGCCGACTTCGTGGTCGGCTCGGGGCACAAGTCCATGGCCTCGCCCGCGCCCTCGGGCGTGCTCGCCACGACCGACGAGTACGCGGACCGCGTCTTCAGGACCACGGAGATCGAGGGGGATTTGACCAAGCGCCGCTTCGGGGTCAAGGAGGTCGAGATGCTCGGCTGCACCCTGATGGGCGGCACGCTTGTCGCGATGATGGCCTCGTTCCCGACCGTGCGCGAGCGGACGCAGCACTGGGACGACGAGGTCCGGAAGTCGAACTTCTTCATCGACCGTCTCCTCGCGATCGAGGGGTCGGCCTGCATCTCCGAGTATCCCCGCAAGCACGCCCTCTCCAAGGTCGACACGACCGGTTCGTTCGACACGGTCGCGAAGACGCACAAACGCAAGGGCTACTTCCTCTCGGACGAGCTCTCGAAGCGCGGAATCGTCGGCGAGTTCGCGGGGGCGACAAGGGCCTGGAAACTCTCGACGTACGGCCTCTCCTGGCGGCGGGTGGAATATCTCGCCGACGCCTTCGACGAGGTCGCCGAGAAGTACGGCCTGGTCGTCCGGCGATGACAGAGACCGTGTGGCTCATACGGTACGCCGAGGTCTTCCTCAAGTCGGATCCGGTGCGGCGGAACTGGGAGCGCGTGCTCGCGAACGCGATCACACGGCGGATGCCCGAGGTCACGGTCCGGATCGAGCGCGGCCGGCTCTGGGCAACGGGCCCGGTCGATCCGGCGGTGCTCCGGCGGGTCTTCGGGATCGCCTCGTTCTCGGAAGCAGTTTTCACATCCCTTGACGACCTCGACGCGGCCGCGCTCGCGTATGCGGACGCGCACGGGATCGGCGATGTCACGAGCTTCGCGGTCCGCGTGAAGCGTTCGGGCAAGCACGCCTTCCGCTCGCCCCAGAAGGCGGCCGACCTCGGCGGCGTCATCCTCGAAGCCCACCCCGCGCTCCACGTCGACCTCGGGGGCCCCGACTTCGAGCTCTTCGTCGAGATCCGGGACGACCGCTGCTACCTCTACCACGAGGTCGTCGCGGGTCCGGGCGGCCTCCCCGAGGGGGTCGAGGGCACTCTTGTCGCGCTCTTCTCGGGCGGGATCGACTCGCCCGTCGCCGCGTACATGATGATGCGGCGGGGATGCCGGATCGTGCCGCTCTACGTCGCCCTCGAGCCCTACCTCGACGAGGACGCGCTGGCCAAGGCCCGGACCGTGCTCGTCGTCCTCCGCGACTACGACCCCGACCTCGAGCTGGTCGTCCGGACCGACGATTACCTCTCGCAGGCCAAGGCGCTGATGCGGCGCAGCGAGGAGCGCCTGACCTGCGTCGTCTGCAAGCGGCGCATGTACCGGCTCGCGGCCGCGTTCGCCGAAGAGGTCGGCGCGCTGGGGATCCTGACCGGCGAGTCGCTCGGCCAGGTAGCGAGCCAGACTCTCGACAACCTCGCCGTGCTCGACGGGGCCGTGAGCGTCCCCGTCTATCGGCCGCTGATCGGCCTCGACAAGGAGGAGATCATCGGGATCGCGCGCCGCATCGGTACGTTCACGCCCTCGATCGCGCCCGGCCGCGGTTGCCGGGCAGTGCCGGATATCGCTGCCACGAAGGCCGCGCTCGCTGAGGTCGCGGAGATCGAGAGCCGTGCCGACCGCCAGCGATAAATTGCATCCTTCTCGATCCCGGAGGAGATGGCGGGCTGGAGCGAGGTGAACCCAGAGGTCCGGGATCTCGGCAGGGTCTATGACGTCGACCGGCGCAGGTATCTCCGTTCGCTGGCCGACCGGACCGCGAGGCGGTTGCAGACCGGATTCTTCACGGCCTGATCGACCGCCCGGTTACGAACTCCCACGCCCGCCACCTTCCCGTCGACGTGGTCCGCGATTTCGGCCTTGCCGCGCAGAACCTCGAAGACGAGCTTGGCCTTCGCGACGCAGTCTTCTCCGTTCACAACGCGGATCTGCTTGCTTTCATGAACCCCGGAGCGTTCCGGTCGATCGAGAACCAGGATGGGCGCCCGTTCATCCAGCCCGCACCACGGTGAGGGCAACAAGTATATATCCCCATGTGGCCTTTCCCGTGCTGATGAAAATGATGGACGATGAAAAAATGACGGACAGCCGCCGAAAGAACGACGAGGAGCGGGAGACCCCCCTGCACAACTACGTGGGAGGGGAGATCTCGAACCCCGAGCCCAAGAAGACGGGCCGGAAGGAGGAGACCGACACCTCCTCCGGAACCGGGGCCAAAGAGCGCTGACGGCCCCCTATTCTCTCCTCTATATCGTCAGGCTGCCGACATCGGAAGGTCGACGTGGCCGGTCGCGCCCGGCTCGATCACAAATCGGCAGTGGCCGCTGCCCATCGCGTAACATTCAGTCTCCTCGACCCGAACCGCCCCCCCGAAATGCGCCTCGAAGACGGCCATGAGCAGGCCGCCCTCGAAGGCGCAGGCCGGCCGGCCCAGGTACGGCAGATCCATGCATTCGAAGCAATCGTATACGACGAGCTCGAGCGGGGCCGTCGCGGCGACCTCGATTCGGCCGAGCGCGTTACGGCGCCACAATCCGGCAAGGGCTTCGAGCAGCTCGTCGGTAGTCATTCCGGCGAAGGTCCGCGCCAACCCTCGTCCAATCCCTCTTCCGGCTGCCTGGAGGATGGGGTCGATGTTGATGCCGCCGTCGAGCAGGGCCACCCGAATGGCTCGAAGCACTGCGCGGTAGAACGCGGCAGGATCCGGATCGGTCGGGTCGTACTCGGCAATGAGGCGCCCGAGGTCTGCCTCGAGCCGCTCGCCATCCGAGAGCCGCCCGAGGTATTCGGCCTCGATATAGAAGTACTTCCGCCGCCCGTCGTCGGGGTCGTTCCGCGAGCCGAGGACTCCGTCGGCGACGAGCTCGCGAAGGTGGACCGAGACCGTTGACTTCGCTCGCCCGGTCCGGACCACGATCTCCTCGAACGGGAGCTCCCCCTCGCCGAGCAGCCCGAGGATCCGCCCTCGTGTCGGGCTGTCCACGATCCGGAGCCCTTCGGGTGTCCTGAAGAAACCGACCTCTGTCGGGGCCCGATACGCTCCTTCACTCTCTGTCATCGTCCCTCCTGTACAGCTGGGGCGTGATCCACTTATATGTTCGTTTACCCCCTAATATTTCGCAACTCCCCGCATTCCGGGAGCCTTCCGCCCGGGTATGTTCGGTACGTATCGGCAATGCCATCAGGTCAACGCCTTGGGCAAGGAGATCGGGACCAGCGGCCGGGTATCGCTGATCCGGCTGGGGGCCATCGCAACCTGTCATGGGCTCGAGGAGCGACTGATTCCGTCGAGGTTGGGAAAAAAAGAGGTCGTGCGAGTCACCGCTCGCGCTTCTGCTCCGGTTACCAGGGCGAGACCGTCCGTACTATCTCGCCGTGCCTGAAGATCTTGATCAAGCCGCCCGACTGGGAGACCACGATCCCGATGGTCCCGGTCACGAGCGAGATGCCTGCGACCGATGCATGGCGCGATCCGAGGCCCGCGGGGATCCGGATCGCGCTCGTGTCGACCGTGATGTAACGGCCCGCCGCCTCGACCACGCCGTCGCCGCCGATCACGAAAGCACCGTCGAGGAGGGCGAACTCTTTGATATTCTCGGCCAGCTCCTCGTTCGTGATCCGCCGCTCTTCGGCCGTGTGCCCCTTGAACGGATTCAGGATGAACTGTGTCGAGTACGCGAGCACGCCGTCGACATCCCCGACCAGGAACGCGGTTCCGACCGGCTTACCCTCGCGGCCTTCACGGGCGATCTCGAGCGCGATCCGGAGGACTGCATCGAAGACTCCCGGTTCGACGTCGGTGCCGGCGAGCAGGTCGCCTCCGACATCCGCGATCTCTTCGGCCGGCACGCCGCCGTTCGGGACCGTCGGGGCGGCCAGGCCGGCAGCCTCGATCGGCACCGGCGCAGCGATGCCGGGGGCCTCGGGAAGCGGACCGGATGGCTGGGTGTCGATGGTCCGCGCGATCTCCTTCCAGATCTCGGCCTTCTCGAGGTAGGCGTTGCCGTACTTCGGCACGGTCTCTGCCTGGATGACCAGGAGGCGCGCCGCGTCGAACGCATACTGTTTCGCCGCCGGCAGGTCCCCGCGCTCTCGGGCATCCTGGTAGGCGGCGGCGGCCTGCTCGATTGCGTCCGTGGTGGGAATGTCTGGAGCGGTGCTCTCACGACTCTTTACATAGAGGAAGCCGCCGATCAGCAGGCCGACGAGCAGGAGCACGAGGAGCGGGAAGATATTGAGCCCGAAGAGTCGGACCTCGGGAATCTGGAGGCCCCCGAGGAAGCCGGTCCCGTTCTGCATCGGCGTGCCGGTGGAGTAGGTCCCCGGAACCTGCGTGATGCTGACCGGGAACGAGGCCGTCGCAGTCAGGCGTTTCTCCGGCGCCCCGACCTCGCTCTGGATCACCTCGACGCCGATCGTGTACTCGCCGGCCGCACGGTAGATATGGGTTACGGGCAGCGTATTTTGCGTATCGCGGATTCCGTCTCCCCAGTCCCAGATGACCAAGTCGATCGCCGTGTTCGGACCGCCCGGCTGGATCATCCCCCCGATCGTGACCGTCTGGTTATTGACGAGCGGCGGATTGAGGGTGAGGACAGGCGGACCTACCGTCGCCACCGCGGTGGGCACGACCGTCAGCGGCGGCTGGGTCGTCGTCACCGGGGGGCCGGTCGTGGGCGCCGTCGTCGCCTCGGTCGGGCCGCTCACGAAGATCGTCATGGACCTGGTCGTGGACTGCCCGTCGCTCTGGAACGCGGTGACGGTGATCGTGTACGACCCGATCCCGGCATAGGTGTGGCTGTTCGGCACTGCGTGATCCTCGATCACGCCGTCACCCCAGTTCCAGTTGATCCTGGTGATTGTCGCCCCCGAAGTCCCCGGGCCGACGCTCCCCTCGACCGTGACCGAGTAGCTCTGCGGCAACGCGGTCGGGTACAGGATCAGCGACGGCGGGAAGGACCCCGGGCTCGTCGTCGAGACCGTCGTTGGGACTGTCGTGGGGATCGTCGTGGGGATCGTCGTGGGGTTCGTCGTCGGGATTGTAGTGTGCGTCGGCGTGGGCGGGAGCGTGGTAATGACCGGCGTGGGCGTCGGCGTGGGCGGGAGTGTGGTAATGACCGGTGTGGGCGTCGGTGTGGGTAAGTCCGGCGTGGGCACGGTCGTCTGAGGGGTGGTGTTTCCGTCAGCCGGATTTGCAGCGGCGACGACGCCGGTACAGGCGATGAAGACCGCCAGCAGGACCCAGCAGACGGTGCATGCGCTCCAGGCGGTCGGTTCGTGCCGTCTATCCGGCCGCGATGGAGATTGTAGGCGCCCCATGATGCTCCTGTACTGTTTGATGATTCAGGATTATAAAAAGAGTAGATGATGCCCACAGCTACTGCGCGACCTGCGCGGAGGCAGCAGAGAAGCGAGACCCCTCATCAGAGCATATATTGCCAGCTGCCCGCACTCAGGGCGGCGCGCCGGGCGCCGTAATCCGGCATGTACCTTTCGACCGTGCGCCAGAAGGCGGGCGAGTGGTCGAGATGAACGAGGTGGCTGAGCTCGTGCACCACGATGTACTCGAGCTCGGACGGGGGAGCCATCGCGAGTCGGAGGTTGAAGTTCAGTCGCCCGGCCCGGCTGCAGCTGCCCCATCGGCGTCGGAGATGCTTGACCCGGAACGGCGGTGGCGCCAGGCCCATCCGGGCCGCGTGGAACTCAACCATCGGTCCGATCGCCTCGATCGCGGCCTGACGGTAGAGCTCGATCACGCGCTCGCGCACCTCGTCTGTCGGCGTGCCGGGCTGTGCCGGGACGCGCAGGGTCTCGCCGTCGAAGCGTGCCGCGTACCCGTCTCCCTCTTCAATCACCAGCACCCGCTCCCGCCCCGCGAACAGGAACCGTTCTCCCTGCACGTACAGCCGATCGGTCAGCGGACACGGCTGCGCCCGAAATCGATCGAGGGTTCGGGCGACCCAGCCGGATTTGCGCCGGTAGAGGTCATCGATTGCGGTGAGCGGAGTACCCGGCGGCGCGACCACCTCGACGCGAAGGTCCGGGTAGACGACGACGGCCGGGTATCGCCGACGGGAGGAAAATCGTATCGTATAGGCGCTTTCGGGCACCGTGACGCCGTGCCCCTCGCGGCTGATCATAGAGATCAGGTCGGCGGACCCGAGGATAAAAGGCTCGGGCACGCGCATCTTTTTGCGTTGCGCAGTCGATGATACCTGCAGAATGCTGCAGTACGTCGAACGGTTCGAACGCGGTGTCTACACGATCCTCCTCGGTCTGCTTCTCGTGCTGATCACGTTCGCCGTCCTGACGCTCATCGTCGGAATGGTCGCTGACCTCATCTCCCCCCCGTTCCTGCTCCTTACAGGTGACGAGATCCTGGCCCTCTTCGGATCTTTTCTGCTCGTGCTGATCACGCTCGAGTTCTTCGAGTCGATTAAGGTCTACCTGAGGGAGAACATGATCCCCTACGAGCTCGTCGTTGTGATCGCAATCACGGCGATCGCGCGGAAAGTGATCGTGCTCGATCTCGAAACGGCCAGCGACCTCCACCTGATCGGCCTCGGCGTGGTCGTGATCGCGCTTGCCGGCGCGTATTACCTCCTGAAGCGCGGCGGCATTGCCGGCCGTGGTACCACCTGAACTACTAAATATGCCATCGGCAACACTCTTCCCGATGGAACAACGCGCGGCCGGCCGCAGAGAGCGTTCCCCCTGTCCCCGCCCTGGAGCCGGCGCCAGGCGAATAGATGTCCCATGACCGAACTACTGCGTGCCAATGCCTGCCGTTCCATTCGGTACGCTCTCGTCGCCCTCCTCCTGCTCGCCCTGATCGCGGTCCCCGTTCTCGGGGGCCCGCCTGAGGGGCCGGTCAAGTTCGTCCCCCCGGAGGCCGCGCTCTCCGGAGCGCAGGGTAAGGTCTCGACCGATCTGGTCGCCCTTGTCGACGACCGCTTCCTCCTGCCGAACCAATCGCGTGGGGACGTGGTGGCCGGACTCGCTCGGAGCGGCCATTACGTGAAGGCGGGCCAGTATAATCGTGCCGTGGATACCCCGCCCGTCGACCTGGTCGAGGTCTACATCCGGAACGACCCCGGTACCGGTGCGGCCGCCCTCCGACAGTTCGTACACCGGGTCTCGGACGAGGACGCTTCCGCCGGCCTCGTTGCCGCCTGGGTCGCACCCAACCGGATCCTCGACCTCGCGCGGATCTCGTCGGTCCGCGAGATTCGCCCGATCCTCCAGCCGCGGATTCGCACGGGCTCGATTACCAGCACGGGCGACACGTTGCTCCGGGCGGCCGAGCTCCGGAACGCGACGGGTCTCTCCGGTGCCGGCATCAAAGTCGGGGTCATCTCGGACGGGGTCGACCACTGGAGTTCGGCGCGGGCCTCGGGGGACCTCCCCGCGGACCTCGCGGTGCTGCGGAACGACGTCGGCGGGGACGAAGGGACCGCGATGCTTGAGATCGTTCACGACATCGCCCCGAACGCGAGCCTGGCCTTTCATGACTGCGGATGGAACGTCCTCGAGTTCAACCAGGCGATCGACGCGCTCGTCGACGACGGGTGCCGGATCATCGTCGACGACATCGGGTGGATCGACGAACCGTTCTTCGAGGACGGCGTGGTCGCGGCCCATGCCGCGGAGGTGGCGAGCAGCCGCGGGGTGGTCTATGTCACTGCAGCCGGAAACGATGCGGGCCTCCATTACCAGGGCCTCTTCCGGGACGACGGCAGCGGTAGAGGCTGGCATGACTTCTCGAACGGCACGAGCCCATCCCGGAACCGGCTCTACGTCGACCTGCCGCCCGGGGACTCGGTCACGGTGGTCCTCCAGTGGGCCGAGCCGTTCGGGCATGCGTCCTCGAACTACGACCTCGAGCTCTACAACATGGTGGATCTCTCGGTCCCGTTGGCAGCCGGCTCGCGCATCCAGGACGGAAACGACGACCCGATCGAGGTGCTGACCTGGGTCAACGCCGGCGCGGCCACTGTACAGGCCGAGATCGACGTCTCGAAGCCGCGCTCGGCTCCGGCGCGAACCCTCGAACTCTTTGTCTACCCGCGCGGCGGAGCCTCTCTCCTCGCGACGAACACGGACCCCCGCGACTCGGTGTACGGCCACCCGGCCGCAAACGGAGCGATCGCGGTCGCCGCGATCGACGCGACCGATGCGACGGGCGAACGGATCGAGCCGTACTCGTCGCGAGGGCCCGTGACGATCATCGCACCCCTGGCTGCGACCCGGCAGAAGCCCGACTGTTCGGGCGTCGACGGCGTTCGGGTCACCGGAGCCGGGTCGTTCCCGACCGGTTTCTGGGGGACGAGCGCCGCCGCGCCCCACGCGGCCGGCCTAGCCGCGCTGATCTGGTCGGGCCGGCAGGATGCGTCGGGAGCACAGGTCAAAAGTGCCCTTCTCGCCACGGCTGATGACCTCGATACTGCCGGGCCCGATCCGATCTACGGTGCAGGCCGGCTCAACGCGACGGCGATGTATGCCCTCTTCGCGCCGGCACTGCGGCAGCCGGCGTCCCTGCCGGGCACGATCCAGGCCGAAGACTACGACACTGGCGGCGAAGGCGTCGCGTACCACGACCTCGAGCCCGCGAACCTCGGCGGCGTCTACCGGCCGGCCGAGGGCGTCGACATCGAGCCGCTCCCAAACTCTGCAGGCTACAACGTGGGCTGGATTCGCGCGGGCGAGTGGCTGCGGTACACCGTCAATGTCTCCGCCACCGGAGCGTACGCCTTCGGCGTCTGCGGAGCGTCCCGGTGGGGGGAACCGTCACTCTCCCTGCTCGTGGACGGGGTGCCGGCCGTGACCGTGCCGATTGCCGCCACCAACTCCTACGACGTCTTCGATTTCACGAATGCAACGGTGAACCTGACTGCGGGCGAGCATCAGCTCCGGCTTGCGCTCTCGGGGTACTTCAACCTGGACTATATCGAGTTCGAAGCGCTTCACGTCGTCCAGCGCGTCCCGGGCGGCGCGGCGGCACCACGAGACCTCGATGGGGACGGAAGATACGAGGACGTGAACGGCAACGGGCGGAGAGACTTTGCCGATGTCGTTCTCTACTTCGACCAGGTGAACTGGATCGCGGCGAATGAGCCGGTCAGCGCGTTCGATCACAACGCAAACGGGCGGTGCGACTTTGGCGACGTTACGGCCCTCTTCGAAGCCCTCTGATCACGTGACCGTGATCACCACGACCGGGCATGCGTCAGCCGCACGCTGGACGCACTCGGCGAGCTCGTCGGGAACGTCTCCCTCCGCGGGCTCCGCTCCGCCCCGGTAGCGTTCGACGATCTGGCTCTTGGCGTCGGCGGGATTCTCCTCGAAGACCTCGGCGCACTCGAGCCAGCAGGTTCCGCAGCTGATGCATCCGTCACGGTCGATTGTCACGTGTGGCATGTATTCTCCGTGGGAGCGGGATGCGGCCTGTTTGTATTTAAGGACTGGTACGCTCCGATCCGCGGACGATTCGTTAAAAGAGAGAACTGGGCAGGCCCTACGTTCGGCCGTGCCCACCGTGCGATGCCTCGCCACCCTTGCGGGCTGCGCGCTCGCGGGCCTCACTGCCTGCCGATGTGAACCCGCGGCTCGAGCTGCGGCCACCCCGGTCTTCATCCTCTCCGTGCGCCCGTGAAGATTCCCCTCGTCCGCCGTGGGAGGCTTCCCCGCCGGCACGGGCGACACGTTCCCGTGTCTTCTCGTCAGCGGCCTGGAGACCACGCCGCTCGTGCGGGGCTTCACCGCCCGCCCGGGCTACGCGCTCTCGCGTCTTCTCGTCTGCCGCCTGAAGGCCGCGGACACGGTGTGGAGCTTCGCCACCGGCACGGGCTACGCGCTCTCGCGTCTTCTCGTCTGCTGCCTGAAGGCCACGGACGCGGTGTGGCGCCTCGCCGCCCGCTCGGGCAACACGCTCCCTGGTTTTTTCATCGGCCGCCTGAAGCCCGCGTTTGCTATGCGGTGCCTCGCCTCCGGCGCGAGCGACCCGTTGCCGCGTCTTCACGTCGGCCGAGGCGAGGCCCCGATTCGATCTGCCTGATTCGTCGTCACTGTTCCCTGCCATAGTCCTGTCTCCTGCGCCGAAGCTCCTGCCGCCAGGCGCGCGAGTTCTACAACGGCGATTCCCTATACTGCATATGTGATATATACTTTCTGATCCGTCTGCCTTGCAGAATCCTATTTTGGCTCATTATGTCCGGTAAAATTCGGGGAGAGGGGGAGCTGTGTAAGCGAAGGATGAAAAAAAGAGTGTTGTTCAGGCACCAACGGCCCCGGACGGGACGGTACCGTTCGCCGTCGCCGGGGTGATCGGGGTAAAGCCGTCTGCCTTAAGGACAGCGGCACCCTGGGGCCCGGTGAGCAGGCGCACGAATGCCTGCCCGAGGTCGGGGTTCTTTGCCACCGACGGGACCGTGACGCCGTATTCGATCGGCATGCCCAGCTCGGTCGAGCCGTCAGGGCGCTTCACCTGGACCGTGGCGTAGTTGGTCGTCTGAGCCGGATCGGAGAGGTCGATCGCGGATGGGAGCGCGAGGTAGTTGAACCCGTTCTGGACCGCGTTCGACCTATACGTGAAGATATAGTCGACAGCGCCAGACTTGAGCTGATTGATGTAGCTCGGCTGGCTGCTGTTCGGTATCACGAGGGTCTTGCCGTCTGGCGTCGGTTTCGAGACATCGATGGTTGTCACGCCGCCAGCCGTTGTGGTCGTGATCTTGGAGTGGTCACCCACGAGCGTCTGGAAGAGATTATCCTTGTTGTACTGTTTCTCGGCCAGCTTGATTAGCATGAGCGCGCGATAACCGCCGGGGTCGGACGTTGGATCGGAGATGGCGTAACTGACGTTGGCTCGGTTCAGCACGTCGAACCAGTTATCGACCGTGATCTCCTTTCCGAAGGCTGAGGTCGTGTTGTTGTACGCGATCACCTCGGCGTTCCGGGCGAACGTGAGCATCCAGCTCGCGTTGTTCGGGTACATCAGCTTCGGGATCAGGTAGGCGTCCGCAGACGCGAGCACGTCGGCCTTCTGGCCGGCCTTGGTGATCTTCTCGATCTCGGTGATCGAGGCGCCCGTGTACACTCCCAGCTCAGCGCCGGTATTGTTCGCATCGAAGCTCTTCTTCAGCTTTGCGAACGGCGATGCAAGGCTCCCTGCCGCGTAGACGACCACGGGCTTCGTTGCGTTGGCTGGCGTCGACGAGTCGACCCCGAACTCCTTGGCCTTGTCGGGGGTCATGGGATTGAAGAGCCCCTTGCCGTACTTGTCCTTTCCGTAGTCGGCGATCAGCTGCTGGCCCTGGGGCGAGATCAGGAAGTTGATGTAGTCGTTCGCCGCGTTGATCGAGGCCGTCGCGTTGTTCTTGGGAATCACGGACATGGCCGAGTAGATGTTCAGCAAGCTCGAGCCCTGGGTGATCAGCTCCGCCAGATTGAGTCTGCTCTGATACGCGAGGAACGTCCCCTCGTCCGAGAGCGTGTACGCGCCCTTCTCGCTCGCGAGCAGGAGGGTATCGCCCATGCCCTTGCCGGATTCGAGGTACCAGGCACCGGAGTTCTGGACATCCCGGGTGTAGTTGAGCCCCGCCTTGCCCCAGAGGCCGATCTCGGCCGTGTTGGTCCCGGAGTTATCGCCGCGTGAGACGAAGATGACGTTCGCATTTCCTGCCTTTCCAGCGTTATAGATCTTCAGGAACGCAGCTTCGGGCGTGAGCCCCTTGATCCCGGCCGGATCGTTCGCGGGGCCGACGATGACGAAGTAGTTGTACGCGAACGAGCGGCGGTTCACGCCGTAGCCCTGCTCCATGAACGCGGCCTCCTGTGAGGGCGAGTGGACGAGCAGCAGGTCGGCGTCGCCGCGTTTGGCGAGCTGGATCGCGAGGCCGGTGCCCTGTGAGGTAATCTTCAGGTTCACGGGGTGCGTGGCCTCGTAGATCGGCGTCAGGTTGTCGAGCAGGCCCGTGTCTTCAAGCGAGGTCGTGGTCGCGATCAATAGATCCGTCCGGGCCCCGGTGACGTTTGTCGGTACGGCCGTGATGTTTGCGGCTGGCGTTGTCACGGATGGCGTCGCGGTCGCATTGCCACCAGGCGTGGTCCCGGTGCAGCCTGCGACTGCGAGCGTCAGCGCGAGGAGCAGGGCTAAAGCCCCAGCTCCCATCAGCATCCTCTTTGTCGTCATAAACAGTCAGAACCGATGTGTTTAATAAGATAGTTGAATCTTTCTCTATAATTCAGGCAAAAGGGTGAACCATCTGGTCTATCAATTGGTAAACCAAAGAAAATCCAGCCTGCTTCGGTACAGGTTCTCCCCCCGCGCGGCTATGAGGAAGCTTCCATGAGCGAGATCGTCGAGGGTTTCGTCCAGGCGGTCAACCTGATCGTCTCGCTCAACCCCGAGGTGCTCGAGATCACCGGGCGCACAATCTATATCTCGCTCTCGGCGACCTTGATCGGCACAGTGATCGCGCTCCCGGTGGCCGGACTGATTGCATCCAGAGAATTTCCGGGAAAACGAGGGCTGACGTACGTCATCCAGACGCTCTACTCCCTGCCGACGGTGATCATCGGGCTTCTGCTCTTCCTGCTGATCTCCTCCTCGGGCCCTCTCGGACAGTTTCATCTTCTTTTCACTTCGACCGGCATGATCATCGGCCAGACCATTCTAGTCCTTCCGATCCTGATCGGGCTGACCATCGCGGCTCTGGCCGCGATCGACCCGCTCGTCCGCGACACGCTTGTCTCGCTAGGCGCGACCGGCACGCAACAGCTCTTCGCCCTGCTTCGCGAGGCGCGGTTTGCGCTCCTTGCTGCCGTCGCGCTCGCATTCGGACGCGCTATCTCCGAGGTCGGGGTCGCGATCATGATTGGCGGCAACATCCGGGGCTTCACGCGCATCCTCACAACGGCGATCAGCCTCGAGACCGGTCGAGGCAACATCTCGCTCTCGATCGCGCTCGGGATCATCCTGCTCGCAATTGCGCTCGTTGTCAACCTCGGCGTCAATCTCCTGCAGGGGGGCGGGCGCTCGTGATCCGATGCGAGGGCCTCGGGTGGGACGCGGGTACGAAGACCGTGCTCGATGGGATCGATCTCGATATTACGAGCGGGGAGTCTTTCGGCCTGATCGGTCCCTCGGGGGGTGGCAAGAGCTCGCTGATCCGTATCCTCGACCTCCTCATCACACCATCTCGGGGTCGGCTCTGGATCGGCGATGAGGAGGTCCCCAGGAGACATTCGGAGACCATCGCCCTTCGGCGGAAGATGGCCTTGGTCTTCCAGCGACCGGTCGCCTTTCGTATGAACGTCTTCGATAACGTCGCGTACGGTCTGACCCTGCGGGGGAAGCCGCGCAGCGAGCAGAGGGCCCGTGTCTCCGAGGCCCTCGACTTGGTCGGCCTCGGCGGCTTTGAGGACCGCCGAGCAATGACCCTGTCCGGCGGGGAGCTCCAGCGCGTCTCGATCGCGCGCTGTCTCGTGACCGATCCGGAGGTGCTCTACCTCGATGAGCCGACCGCGAACCTGGACCCTCTCTCGACAAACGTGATCGAGGAGGTGGTCGGGGCTCTTAGAAAGGACCGAGGCATCACGGTCGTGATGGCGACCCACAATCTGGAGCAGGGGCAGCGGCTCTGCGACCGTCTCGCCGTGATCGCCGGCGGCCGCCTCGTCCAGATCGGCACGCCGGTCGAGATCTTCTACGAGCCAAAGAGCCTTGAGGTAGCGCAGTTCGTCGGGGCAGAGAACCTGGTCGAGGGGATCGTCGACCGGATGGACCGAGGCGTCGCGTTCGTGCGAGCCGGAGGAGAGGCGGTTCTCGCTGTTGCAGTCCATGTACCGATCGGGGGCCCCGTCACTGTCGCCATTCGGCCTGAGGAGATCGTGCTCACGAAGGGCGATGCCTGTCGAGAGGGAGCTGTCAACCGCCTCCATGGTCGGGTCACGGCGATCAATAGCGAGGGGCCGCTGGTTCGGGTCCAGCTCGACTGCGGATTTCCGCTTATCGCGTTGATCCGCCGCCTCTCGTACCTCCAGCTCGGGCTTGAACCGGGGACGATCGTCTGCGCCGAGTTCGACCCCAACGGAGCCCATCTCATACCGCGCGCATGATCTTCGAAAGTTTTATCTTCGGTTTTTTGATTTAGTACTACTGGCCGACGAATTCGTAGTACCCTAATGATCTGTAAAACCTGAAATCACCCTATTATTTGAACATTCCCCCCCAAATCGAAAATATTGAAGTTTATACATATTAATCACGCGCGAAAAAAAATCGGCACTCTTATATGAGGAGATTGAGAATAACTGCAATGTCCCATGAGGGGACGTGCATTAGTGACCGTCATTGATCTCCAGCGACATCTGTAGGGACCACCACTATTCAGTCACACGAACGAATTGATCTGACGAACCACATACCAGAGGAAAGTTATGGCGAAATACACTGAAACAATTGACCTCTACGACGATGGAGGCAAACTGTTAAAGAGCGGGGTTGCGCTCGACAAGATCAGCCCCGTAAAGAACCCCGGGATCGGGAAGATCATCGACCTGACCAAGCGCACGGTTGCGGTGAACCTCGCAGGACTCGAGGCATCGCTCGCGAGCGGAAAGGTCGGCGGCAAGGCGAACCAGATCCTCGGCCGCGGCATGGACTTCTCGATCGTCAAGGACGCCGGCGCGATCTCCGATAAGATCATGTCGATGATCCAGGTCGCCGAGGGCGACGACACGAAGATCACGTCCGTCGGCGGCGGCAAGATGCTGATGGTCGAGGTTCCGTCGGCCCGCCTGAAGGCGGCTGCCACCTACGATGCAGCGGTCACCTCGGTCGCGTCCGCAGTCACGCTCGCGGTCATCGACCAGTACGGCGTCGGCATGTTCGACGGCTCGTACGTCAAGGCCGGCGTCATGGGCACTTACCCCCAGACCATGGACATGCAGGGCGCGAACGTCGTCTCGATCCTGTCCATCCCCCAGAACAACGAAGGCCTCGGGTACGCGCTCAGGAACGTCGCGGTCAACCAGTTCGTCATGATGACCCATCGGAACTCGATGCAGGGCGCCGCCCTCGCTTCGACCTACGAGCAGGCCGGCGAGTTCGAGATGGGCATGGCGATCGGTCCGTTCGAGCGTGCACAGCTCCTCGGCTACGCCTACCAGGGCCTGAACGCCAACAACCTCGTCTACGACCTGGTCAAGGCGAACGGCCAGTCCGGAACGATCGGCACGGTCGTCCAGTCGCTTGTAGAGCGCGGAATCGAAGACAAGATCATCACGGCTGGCAAGAAGGGCAAGTCGGGCTTCACGTTCTACGACACGAAGGACCCGATGCTCTGGAATGCCTATGCAGCCGCCGGCACCCTCGCAGCCACAATTGTCAACTGCGGTGCGGGCCGGTTCGCCCAGGCAGTCTCGTCGACCCTGCTGTACTTCAACGACCTGCTCGAGCACGAGACCGGTCTGCCCGGATGCGACTACGGCCGTGTCATGGGTGTCGCGGTCGGGTTCTCGTTCTTCAGCCACTCGATCTACGGCGGCGGCAGCCCCGGTGTCTTCAACGGCAACCACGTCGTGACGCGGCACGCGGCCGGCTTCGGCATCCCGTGCCTGGTCGCGGCCTGTGCGCTCGACGCGGGCACCCAGATGTTCACGCCCGAGGGCACGGCGAAGATCTACCAGGACACCTTCGGCCAGCTGCCGGAGTTCAAGACGCCGATGCAGACCATCGCGCAGTCCGTCTGAACAGTCCACCACACCAGAGAATGACCGACGCCATATATCCTCAGGTCAGAGTCGCGCCAGTGCGTCTCCTCAACCCCGAGACGGTCGAGCAGCTGCTCAACCTTCTCGCCTGCATGGATGGGATCAGGAGGATCCTCCTGAAAGGGCAGAGCATCCCCGCCGAGGTTCCGTACGGACCCGCGCGGGGAGCGCCCAACCCCCATTCCAAGCGCAGAACCATCGTGGTTCTCGGCGAGGAGGTCGATCTTCGGACCCATGTTGGTACCATCATCATGGAACTGGAGTCGATCGATACGCTGCCCGCCATCAGGGAGGCATGCGACCAAGTCTTCACGAGGTTCCCGTATTCGATCCAGGAAGGCCGGTTCATGAAGACGCACGCAACAACTTCTGACTACGCGAAATACGGTCCGGACGCAGACGAACTGCTGCTCGGACTCGTCGACCCAAAGAGCCGGAAAGGCCCCGTAATTCTGCAGGGATCCAGATAAAATGCCGATGGGACGCGTGACGCAGGTCGTCGACTGCCGCGAGGCAATGGGGATGGGCAAAGGGGGCGGTATGGCCCAGCGTGGCACCATCTCCGAGTGTCGCTCGCCCGACGTCATCGTAGTCGGCATGTCTCCAGGACGGCGTCACGTGACGAAGCCGGTCTGCGATATCACCTCCGCGCTCAGGCAGCAGGGGATAGAATACTGCGTAAGCACGCTGATCCTGAACGCGGGAAGTGGTGTACCGCCCGACGCGCCGAGCATAGCAGGAGGGGTACTCGGGGCGTACTTCGGCCTCACCGAGAAGGAGATTGCGCAGATCGAGCGGCATAAAGTCGCGATCCTGCATCATGGCAACGTCCGCTCCCATGTGGTCCACAAGGTCAGATACATCCTTCAATACTGCAATATCCCGGCGATCGTCGTCTCACAGGCTCCGATCGACTTCGAGGACCTTGCAAAGGAGGGGGTGAAGACCGCGTACGTCATGCCGCCGCCGGATAAGATCCGGACGAAGGGGACGGTGATGGCGATCGTCAGCGGGGTAACCCGCGGACAGACCCCGACCAGGGAGAAGATGGCAGAGGTCATCCGTCAGGTAATGAGATTGATGAAAGAGAACACTTTGGAGTGAAACACACATGGCATACAAACCACAGTATGGACCCGGGTCCACCATTGTCGCCGAGAACCGGCGCAAGTACATGAACCCCGGGTACAAGCTCGAGACGGTCCGTGCAGCCACGGACGAGGACCTCGTGCTGGTCATGGGCCACCGCGCCCCCGGATCCGCCTACCCGTCGGCCCACCCGCCGATCGCGGAGGCCGGAGAACCCGCCGACCCCATGCGCAAGCTCGTCAAGCCCACCGAGGGTGCGGCCGCCGGCGACCGCGTCCGCTACATCCAGTTTGCTGACTCGATGTACAACGCGCCGACCCACCCGTACCTCCGGTCCTACCTCGAGGCGTACCGCTTCCGCGGCGTCGACCCGGGCACCCTGTCGGGCCGCCAGATCATCGAGTGCCGCGAGCGCGACC
>JBDKUZ010000065.1:0-2819 GCA_039679395.1 Methanospirillum sp.
TCGCCTATTACGACAGCACGGTCGAGAACAAGGCGAAGACGAACAACATCGCCTACGCCGACCGCGGCAACGAGTATGTCGATGCCGAGACCGGGAACGGCATCTCGGACATCGGCTGGATCACCGACGGCGAGTGGACCGAGTACACGGTCGACGCCGCCACGGCGGGCAGCTACACCGCGAACTTCCGTGTCGCCTCGTGGGCCAACGACCGCAGGGTCGTCCTGACCGTCGACGGCAATACGGGCTGCACGGTCGCCGTGCCGAACACGGGCAGCGATGCCGCCTATCAGGAGGTCTCCGCGCCGCTCTCGCTCTCGGCCGGAACGCATGTGATTCGCCTGACCTTCCAGGGCAATGCGCAGAACATCGACTGGTTCGAGACCTCGACGGCCATCTGAGCCATCGTCGACATCGCCCCCTTTTTTTAGCATCCCCGTTCGGTTCAAATAGCTTGATGGTTCATGATGTGCGGTGACGGCACAACAATGACCGCGAGACGGCTGGTCTACCTGGACCATGCGGCCACGACCCCCACGGCCCCCGAGGTCGTCGAGGCCATGCTCCCGTACTATACCGAGCACTTCGGCAACCCCTCCTCGATCTACGGGCTCGCCCGCGAATCGAAGGCCGCGATCGACCGTGCCCGCGAGCAGGTGGCGAGGGCGATCAACGCCTCGCCCGAGGAGGTCTTCGTGACTTCGGGCGGTACCGAGGCCGACAACTGGGCGATCAAAGGGGTCGCCTATGCGAACCGGAAGCGGGGGGACCATATCGTCACCTCCGCGATCGAGCACCACGCGGTCCTCCACACCTGCCAGTACCTCGAGACGCAGGGTTTTCAGGTAACCTACCTGCCTGTCGATGAGTTCGGACGGGTCGATCCGAACGCTCTCGCGGACGCGCTCACGGACCGAACGGTGCTGGTCTCGATCATGGCCGCGAACAACGAGATCGGAACGCTCGAGCCGATCGCCGCGTGCGCGAAGGTCTGCCACGATCACGGCGTCCGGTTTCACACGGATGCGGTCCAGGCGATCGGGTCGGTTCCGGTCGACGTCGATGCCATGGGCGTGGATCTGCTCAGCCTCTCTGCACACAAATTCTACGGTCCGAAGGGGGTGGGAGCGCTCTACATTCGGAAGGGGGTCCGCCTCGACAATCTGCTTCACGGCGGGGGCCAGGAGCAGCGGCGGCGGGCCGGGACCGAGAATGTACCCGGGATTGTCGGGATGGGCGCCGCGATCGAACGCGCGGAGGCACGGCGCGAGGAGTATGCCCGCCGTCTTACCACGCTCCGCGAGCGGCTCTATCGCGGGATCACCGGGCGGATCGAGCATGTCCGGCTAAACGGCCATCCGACCGAGCGGCTTCCCGGGAATCTGAACTGTTCGTTCGAGTTCATCGAGGGCGAGTCCATGCTCCTGTTGCTCGATCACGCGGGGATCTGCGCCTCCAGCGGATCGGCCTGCACCTCGGGCTCGCTCGACCCCTCGCACGTGCTGCTCGCGATCGGTCTCGCCCACGAGACCGCGCACGGCTCACTCCGGCTTTCGCTCGGCGAGTCGAGCACCGAGGACGAGATCGACTACGTCCTCGAAACTCTCCCCCCGATTGTGGCGCGGCTTCGCACGATGTCGCCCCTGTACGCAAATTACCAGAGGTCATGCAATGTATAGCGAGAAGGTGATGGAGCATTTTATGAACCCGCGTAACCAGGGGGAGATCGAGAACCCCGACGGCGTGGGCGAGGTCGGCAACCCCAAGTGCGGGGACATCATGAAGATCTTCCTCCGGGTCAAGGACGATCGGATCGAGGACGTGAAGTTCCAGACGTTCGGCTGCGGCGCGGCCGTTGCCTCGAGCAGCATGGCAACTGACCTGATCAAGGGCAAGACTCTCGAGGAGGCCTGGGACCTCTCGAACAAGGCCGTGGCAGAAGCGCTCGGCGGCCTCCCGCCGGTCAAGATGCACTGCTCCG
Source organism: Methanospirillum sp. (assembly GCA_039679395.1). GTDB lineage: Archaea > Halobacteriota > Methanomicrobia > Methanomicrobiales > Methanospirillaceae > UBA288. The sequence goes on from JBDKUZ010000065.1 coordinate 1,982, forward strand.
TCCTGGCGGAAGAGGGAATCCACAAAGCCATCAACGACTACCGCGTCCGGCACGGGCTCGAGCCCTGGAAGGAGAAGCCCGGCGCGTCGCACGCCCATCAGGACGATACCTGCGAGACCTGATTCACCATTTTTCCGATCAGCATCCGCTGCCCCGACAGCTCCTGCGGAATGCCGCCGAACAGCCCCGGCACGCGCGCTCGCCTCCGGCAGGCCGGCAGCGAATACGGCATTATGCGCGGACCGAAAACATGGCCACTTCGGCGATTGTCGACGGTCGGTCCCTTTTACATCCGATTCAGGCCCATGGGTGCCAGATCCCAGGTACGGATTTAGGCTTTTGCCTTGGTCGTTGAGATCCCCAATCGTCTGACATAGCCGTGCACAGGCAAAATCAGCGCCAAATCGGCGCCCGATTCCGAATACAATTAATAATCTTTATCTACCTTCAGTTGTTGATAGTACACCTGTAATCTAATAATTACAGAACCGTGAATCGAATCCGATGTGGTGTAAGGTATGAACGCAACACGAGTGCTCATGGTGCTCCTCCTGGCCTCTCTCTCAGTCGTTGGACTGGCGAGCGCGGCGGGAGTCGGCACATTCTCCCTCGAGCAGACGAAGTCTGCCGATGTGGGCCAGATCGGCGTTGCAACCCTTTACATGGACAACACGTGGCAGCCGCAGGCTGACGACGTGTGGGTCACTGCAAAGTGGGACAGCGCCGTTCTTGGATATGTCAGCACGGACTGGAAGGTCGGGAACTCCGTTTCGGCAACGCCGAACGGGACGAACGCGCTCTTCCTCCAGATGGCTGATCTGACGAACAAGTATGGCAA
>JBDKUZ010000066.1:0-51431 GCA_039679395.1 Methanospirillum sp.
TTGCCATACTTGTTCGTCAGATCAGCCATCTGGAGGAAGAGCGCGTTCGTCCCGTTCGGCGTTGCCGAAACGGAGTTCCCGACCTTCCAGTCCGTGCTGACATATCCAAGAACGGCGCTGTCCCACTGTGCAGTGACCCACACGTCGTCAGCCTGCGGCTGCCACGTGTTGTCCATGTAAAGGGTTGCAACGCCGATCTGGCCCACATCAGCAGACTTCGTCTGCTGGAGAGAGAATGTCCCCGTGCCCGCCGCGCTCGCCAGTCCAACGACTGCGAGGGAGAGCATGAAGAACAGTGCCAGATGCTTCGTAAATCTCATGAATTCACCTACTCGTAATGGTTCATTACGCATGATACAGCAGTAAGATACCTCTCAAAAATCAGCATTCTTTCTTTAAAAACCTTCTCAAACGCATCTGAGGGATTCGAAGAAAATGGATGCGCGGCGCGCCAATTCATGTCCGTGCGGCCCATATATCGGGGTAAAATATTGGAATTGGTATCTGTCCGCGAGGATGCCGGCTTCAGGGAAGTCTCCTGCCTGTCCCAAAAAGACAGGTGCGGCATGGTCCGCCCCCGCGCATTGAGGCCCGGATCTATTACTATTCTTCGTACCTGGTATTAATAGTCGATCTGGGCATAGTGTACGGGGGATATGAGAGGTGGAAAGGGCAATGCCCTGCTCGCGGCCCGTCGGGCGGGAGCAGGGCAGACGCCGGCAGAGAACGATCGCGAGGCAAATGCCGGAAGTGTCATCAAGTCGATGGGGCTCGTCTTCGGCGACATCGGTACGAGCCCGATCTATACGCTGGCCGTTATCTTCCTGACGACGGCCCCGACCGAGCAGAACATCCTCGGCGTACTTTCTCTGATCATCTGGACATTGATCCTGATCATAACAGGTCAGTACGCATGGCTTGCCATGAGTCTCGGCAAAAAGGGAGAGGGAGGCACCATCGTACTCCGCGAACTCCTCGTCCCGCTCCTCAAGAAAGGACGGACGGCGAGCTTTGTCACGCTCGTCACCATTCTCGGCATCTCGCTCCTGATGGGCGACGGCGTGATCACGCCGGCCATCAGTATCCTCTCGGCCGTCGAAGGATTGGAGTTGATCCCGGGCCTCGGAGGCCTTGCTCAAGGCACACTCATCCTGATCGCCGCCGTCATCGCCATCTTCCTCTTCTCCTTTCAGCGCCGGGGCACCGAACGTGTTGCGTTTACATTCGGGCCGATCATGATGGTCTGGTTCGCCGTGCTCACCCTTTCCGGCCTCTTCTCGCTTGTTCAGGCACCCTTCATGGTCGGCGCGTTCAACCCGTTCGCCGGCATCGCTTTCCTTGGAAGCCACGGCATCGCCGGCTTCTTCGTCCTCTCCTCGGTGATCCTCTGCGCGACCGGAGGTGAGGCTCTCTATGCCGACATGGGTCACCTCGGGCGCGCCCCAATCCGGCGGGCATGGGTGTTCGTCTTCATCGCGCTCGTGATCAATTATCTCGGACAGGGGGCCTTCCTCCTCAGCCATCAGAAGTCGAATAACCTCCTCTTCGAAATGTTCTATGCCCAGGCTCCGCTCGTCTACATCCCCCTCCTCGTCCTCTCGATCGCCGCGACGGTGATCGCATCGCAGGCGATGATCAGCGGGATCTTCTCGATCGTCTACCAGGGGATCACGACTCGGATTCTGCCGATCCTGAAGATCGACTACACCTCGAGCGAGCTCCGCTCGCAGATCTATATCGATATCGTCAACTGGCTTCTGCTCGTGGCCGTCCTCATTGTTATGGTCGTCTTCAGGGCTTCCTCGAACCTCGCGGCCGCGTACGGTCTTGCCGTCACCGGGGATATGGCCCTTACCGGCACCCTGATCACAAGCATTCTGTACCTGCGCGGCCACCGCGGCAAGGCTATCATCGCCGCGGGGATCACGATGATCGACATCACGTTCCTGCTAGCGAGTCTGACCAAGATCCCCGCGGGGGCGTACTGGTCACTCATCCTGGCTGCGGTTCCGTTCTCGATCATCGTGATCTTCCACTTCGGCCAGAAACGGATCTATCAGCGCCTTCAACCGATCCCGTTCCGACAGTACCTGGATGAGTTCCGTGAAGTCTACGCATCCAAGCCGAAGATCGAGGGAACGGCGCTATTCTTCGCCCGCGACTTTCAGCAGGTGCCTCCGTATGTCGGCCTGACCGTCTTCGAGAACAACATCATCTATGAAGATAACGTCCTAGTCTCGATCCAGACCCTCGATCGTCCCTTTGGAATCTCGTGGGAGTTCAAAAAGAGCCCGACGCCAGGTATTCGCCTCTTTGAGGTTAAGTCGGGCTATTTGGAGATGCTCGACGTGGTCGCGATCTTCAGGGAGGCAGGCATCGAAGAGAAGACGATCTTCTACGGCCTCGACGAGATCGTCTCGACAAACATCATCTGGAAGATCTTCGCCTTGATCAAGCGGCTCTCGCCGTCGTTCGTCCAGTTCTACAAATTGCCGGCGAATCGGATCCACGGTGTCGTCACGCGGGTCGAACTTTAGGCAGCGCAGGCGAAGCTTAAAGAACGCCTGCACCCGCCGAGGACAGCGGGCGGAAGATTGCTCTCTGCTCGCTCTCCGTGAGCAGGACCGGCATCGGGACCGGGCTCGCGCCTTCGACCATCTCGCTGACGGGGAGGACCCCAAGGACGCTTCGGCCACCGTTCGAGAGCGCCGGCATCACGAGGGCCATGCCGGAGCCATCGACCGCGAGGACGCGGAACCCGTGCGCGCGCGCCCAGACCAATGCTGGCGTGGGCACCGGAGCCGACGGGATCGACGAGAAGATGAGAAGCCGGCCGAGCCGTATTGAGCGGTCCTGTGCGCTTTCCTGAGTGCTGCGCTCGAGCCGCAGCAGGTTCCGCCCGAGGCGTTCGACGTGCATCGACCCTGGCTCGAAGCCTGCGATTCGATCGATCAGGATCTGCTGCTCCATCGAGGGTTCCGGCCACCCGGATTGCAGAAGGCGAACCTCCTTCACGCGGCGAGGAGGGGCGGGCATATCCGGGGCAGGCGCGAGAACGGGGTCTGCTGCCGGCCTGGAGCCGACATACGACCCGGCCAGAGCAACGCCTGCCACTCCCGAGATGCCGAGGAAGATAAAGAGCAGATAGCTCAGCCACCGCGGCAGGAACGACGACCCCGCCGCGTCCCGTGGTCCGGAGATCGGATAGGGTGCCCCCGTCTCGGTCGGAGTCGGGATCAGCTCGGTTCCGTACGCGCCGGGTGGGATCTCGAACGTCGGCGACTGACCTCCCTCTGCCGTGAAGGACGGCATCACGATCGGCGGGTCGGTCGGTGTCGCGCTCGTACCATTGGCCGGGAGCTCCCAGGTTGGAGTTGGTTCGGCAGTCTCGAATTCAGTCGGTCCGGAATATGGTGTCATCCCCGGATCGATGTCGGGCGTCCGCGATTCGGCCGGATAGAAATACTCGTATGCCGTGGCATTCGGCAGGGGCGTGGGGACCGTGGCATTCGCCGATTCCGTCGGCGATAATTCCGTCAGACTCTGTTCGGCAGTCGGGGAGGGAACGGTATCCGTCGGGACCTTTGTCGTCGTGGTCGCATCAGTCGTCGGTGTTGTCGTTGGCCGAGGTGTTGCCGCCCTCGGGGAGGGCGTCGGGGAGCTTGACATCGTTGCGCGCGTCGGGGATGTCGTAGGCCGGGAAGTCTGCATTGCGGCCTTCGAGACAGCCGTGGGGGTGATATCGGCGGCGATGCCAGCCACCGTCGGAACCGTAGTCTGTGCTGTCGCCAGTGAGGAGGAGGCCTTGACGCTTGGCGACGCGCCCCATGTCGCGGCAGGTGTCGCTGCTTGGGCAGCGCAGAGGCAGAGGACGAGGACGGCGAAGAGGAAGAGGGCGGATTTCATGAACGGTCTCACGGTGCATCTCCCGTGGGGAAGGGGCAGGGCAGCGGAAAGTAGGCCGTCCCGATTATCATAGTGGATCTCGCATGCCAGCTATAAATGCCCTTGCAAAGAGGAACGGAGCCCCAGCAGGAAGAGAAAGAAATGGCTGCCATTCCAGAAAACAGGCCGGATTACCGCGCACAGGCACGGGGAATGCGCAATCCGTGCGCCACACCGCTGTATGTGTTCGGATTGGAACAGGGTGCGTATTTAAGTAGCGGTTCTGTATATATAATGGAGTACCTATGTTCAAGCGGTCAGTTTCCGGCAGACGACATGGGGGTGTATTTACGTGTACTCACCTGATACGACCAAGTATCTCATTCACCTTACCTTGCAAGCAGAGGGGGTGGTCGAGAAACCTGATGTAGTTGGGGCCATCTTCGGCCAGACTGAAGGGTTGCTCGGCGAAGACCTCGATCTGCGAGATCTCCAACGAACTGGACGTGTAGGTCGAATAGACGTCCAGATCACTAGTAAGAAGGGCGAGACGAGAGGGGACATCTACATCTCGTCGTCGCTCGATCGGGCCGAGACCGCTATCCTGGCGGCCTCGCTTGAGACCATCGACCGCGTCGGACCGTGCGTTGCCCGTGTCGCGGTCGAATCCATTGAGGACATCAGGGTCACGAAACGTCGACGGATCGTCGAGCGGGCGAAGGAGCTCCTGCTGGATCACTTTGACGAAGGAGCGATCGACAGTTACATCCTCCTCGACGAAGTGCGCGAGGCGATCCGGATCGAGAAGATAGAGGCGATCGGCGAGGACAAGGTCCCGGGCGGACCGAACGTCGTCGATTCGGATGCGATCATCATCGTCGAGGGACGCGCCGATGTGATCAACCTCCTCAAGTACGGCATTAAGAATGCAGTTGCGGTCGAGGGAACGAACGTCCCCGAGACAATCGTCGATCTCTCGGATAAAAAGACGGCGACCGCGTTCCTGGATGGGGATCGCGGCGGCGAGTTGATCCTCCGGGAGCTTCTCCAGATCGCCGACATCGACTTCGTCGCATTCTCCCCGCGAGGGAAATCCGTCGAGGACATGTCGAGGAAGGAGATTATCAAGGCCCTCCGGAACAAGATCCCGGTCGAATATGTCCGCGAACAGTACTACGCCGATGACGGCGAGCGTCGCCCGATCGCGAAGCCTCCATCCGATAGCAATCCGGCGCCGGTTGTCGAGCCGACACCGTTGCCCGAGCCCGCGTCGAAGGAGCCGTCCTCGCTCCGCGATCATCTTGAGCGGGTCTCCGGCCGTATGGTGGCCCGGTTCCTATCGGCTGACTTCTCGGTACTCTCCGAGGTACGGGCCGACGAGATAGAGCAGACGCTCGAGGGCATGAGCGGCCAGATCGCCGGCGTCGTTGCGGACACAGCCGTCGATCAGCGCCTGCTCGATCGTCTCGTCGGGCGGGGCGTCGAGTTCGTCGCAGCGAAGGATTTCTCGGGAGTGATCAAGCGGCCGCTCTCGGTCCGACTGATGAAACTGCCCTAGGGACGATTATATATTTATCATAAGCCTTTCCATTTTGATCCACGGAGGGGATATGCACAAGGACGAGCTGATTATTTTGCATCAGATGCTCTCGGAGATCAAGGAGTATTTCGAGGGAACAAGTCCGGGATTGCATTTCTCTCAGTACAATGCGCTCAGGATCACACCAAAGCAGGTCCACAAGAGCAAGCTCGAGCACAAATACGCGATCTTCGTGCTCGGATCGGAGATCGCCAACGCGATGCGGACTGTTGAATTCTCGGCATCGAACAGGATCTCGGCGAGGATGAAGGAGCTGGCGGAGAAGACCCTGAAAGAGATCGAGCTGCTCCAGCAGCAACAGGAGTGAACTCGGTTCCGTGCCTTCCGACGTTCCCACCATCGACGACGCCGTCGGTCCGCTGGTTGAGGCCCTCCGCGGAGCGCCCGATCCCGCCGTCCGCGCATTCGCCGCGCTGACGCTCGCCCAATGCGGCCGGACCGCCGTCGTGCCCGCATTGACAGCGGCCTTCGCGGATCCCGAGAAGGTGGTCCGGGCCGCGGCCTCCCGGGCCCTCTCGAGCCTCGGGCCGGCGGCTGTTCCCGACCTGATCGCGACCCTCGACGACCCGTCCTGGGTCGTGCGGTACCGTGCGGCCGAAGCTCTCGGCAGAATCCGCGATGTCCGCGTGGCCCCGGCTCTCATCGCCCTGCTCGAGGACGAACGGGACCACGTTCGATATATGGCTGCAAAGGGGCTCGGAACCGAGTCCGCTCCGACTGCAGTCGATGCGCTTCTCCGCCGGCTCGACGACGAGAACCCGTTCGTCCGGCGCATGGCCGCGCGGTCACTCAGGAGCGCTTCAGTCCGCTTCGACGAATCGGACGCGACACGTATCGACTCCGTGCTCGAGAGCCGAGACTGATTACTGGGCAGCGAGCTGCTGCCAGTACGTGTCGCAGTCCTTCGGGCAGAACCCGCCAATTCTCAGATGATCGGGGTCCAGCACCTCGAGGGCCGCGGACACCTCCTCCTCTGTCGGGGCGATCAGGTAAATCGGGCGGCGCCCGACCTGGTCGATCAGGGCGGCGAGCCCGGCCGCGCGCCGCCCGGGAAGTGCGAGCGGGCGCTGATGGTCGAGCAGGATCTCGATCGCCTTCGGGTTCGGGTCGGGGCAGTAGAAGAAGGTGAAGGGGGAGGAGAGATCTTCGAGCTCCTCGTCCAGCGGGGTTGGCGCGATCATTACATGGCCCGCAACGCCGGCGTCGCGCATCGTTCGCATCAGGCTGCCATAGACGTCCCGGATCGCTGCGCCCGCTTCGGCCGGGTCGCCAAAGTGGCGGTCGACGATCTCGAGTGCTGACGGTGCGGGCATCGCCGCGAACGGTGCCCGCACCTCGTTCACGATGGCGCGGGCATCCATTGCCAGGGCGTCGGGCTCGGAGAACGGGGCTTCCCGGAGCAAACCGTTTCGCACCCCGCCGATCGCTTCGCGCCAGCGAACCCCGTAGAACTCGCCCCCTGCCGCTACGGCTCCAATCCCGGCTGCCACCTGCGGGCGGAGCGACTCCAGCAACCGGAACGTGGTCAGATCGGCCTCGATCCAAGGCCGCTCCTCGAGCCGTTCCGTGAGCCGCGATAGGGGCGGGATCGGGGCTTCTCCACCGAATCCGCGCGTTTCAAGCCGTCGTCGTCCTGCCATCCGCCCGTACTATATATCCGATCGCTCTCAAAAAGCTCTGCATGAGCGATGCGCCCCGGGTCGTCACATGCGGCCTCCCGTACACGAACGGCTCGTGCCACTTCGGCCACCTCCGTACGTACGTACCGGCGGACATGTACGTCCGCTATCGCCGCCACCTCGGGGAGGAGATCGTCTTCGTCTGCGGCTCGGACAACCATGGGACGCCGATCGTTGTCAGCGCCGAGGCGGAGGGGACCAGCCCGGCCGAGCTGAGCCGCCGCTATCACGAGCACTTCGCCAGTACCTTCCAAAGGATGAACGTCGCCTTCGATCACTTCGGTATGACCGACGGCGAGACGAATCATCGGCGAACTCAGGAGATCGTGGGGCGCCTTCAGGAGAACGGCCATATCTATGCCGAGCGGATCGAACAGAGTTACTGTCCGAGCTGCCAGCGGTTCCTGCCGGATCGTTACGTCAAAGGGCTCTGCCCTCACTGCGGGGCCGAGGCCCGTGGCGACGAGTGCGATCAGGGCTGCGGTAAGCACCTCGAGCCCGGCGAGATTCGGAAGCCGGTCTGCACGGTCTGCGACACGCCGGCCGAACTCCGCGAACAGGAACACTTCTTCTTCCGTCTCTCCTCGTTCGGGCCGTTCCTGCTCGAGCACCTGGAGCATCTGAGGGGGACCGCGAACGCTCGCAATTATGCGCTCGGCTGGGTTCGCGACGGCCTCCGGGACTGGTGTATCACGCGCACGCTCGACTGGGGGGTCCGGTATCCGGGTCGCGACGATCTCGTGGTCTACGTCTGGGTCGATGCCCCAATCGGATATATCTCGTTCACCGAGGAGTGGGCGGACGCACATGGCAGGGACTGGCGCCAGTACTGGTGCGGCAATGGGGAGATTACCCACTTCATCGGCGGAGATATCACCTACCATCACTGCATCTTCTGGCCGGCCCTGCTGAAGGGGGCCGGTTACGGCCTACCGAGTGCCGTCGTTGCCTCGGGCATGCTCAAGATCGACGACCACAAATTCTCGAAGTCACGGGGGTACGTAGTCTGGACAAACGACGATTACCTCGACCGCGGGCTTCCTGCCGACTGCCTCAGGTACTACCTTCTCGCGTCCACAAGCCACACTCGCGAGCTGAACTTCTCCTGGCGAGCCTTTGCCGACCGCGTTAATAACGAACTCGTCAACACCTTCGGGAACTTCGTCCACCGGACCCTCCACTTCGCCCACACACAATTCGGTGGGATCCCCGATGTGGCCGCAGGCGCACCTGTTCTGGCCGTGATCGAGGAGACACTTGCCGCCGTGGACGGGGCGATGACCGAGTACGAGTTTAAGAGCGCGGTCGACGCAATCATCGCGCTCGCTGCCCACGGAAACAACCTGATCCAGTCAAACGCCCCGTGGAAGCTCGTGAAGACCGACCCGGGAGCGGCCGCGCAGGTGATCGCGGACGCCCTCCAGATCGTGAAGGCGCTTGCCCTCCTGATCGACCCCGTGATGCCCGATGCCGCGGAGCGCATCTGGCAGATGCTCGGGCAGACAGGGAAGATTGCAGATCGTCGCCTCGATGAATGCAGGGTGCTCCTTGCTTCGGCGCCACTCGCGCTCCCGACGCCGCTCTTCGCGAGGCTCGAGGAGAAGCAGGTGGCCGAGCTCGAGAGCTTGCTCGCCGCGCGCGTAGCCGACGCCGAGCGGCGGGCTGCATGCGAAATGGCGGTGCCGGACGCTCCCCTCACGATCGAAGAGTTCGGTCGCATGAAGCTCGTGGTCGGTCGGGTCCTCCTGGCCGAGTCGATCAAGAAATCGAAGAAGCTCCTCCGGCTCGTGGTCGATATCGGGAGCGAAGAGCGGCAGATCGTCAGCGGGATCGCCGGCTTCTATGCGCCCGAAGACCTCGTCGGAAAAGATGTCGTCGTGATCGCGAATCTCGCGCCGGCGGTCCTCTTCGGGATCGAGAGCCGCGGCATGATCCTCGCGGCCGGAGAAGAGGCTTCCCTGCTCGTGCCGCTCCGGCCGGTCGAACCGGGAACGAGCATCCGATAAAACGAACGGGCCTGGGGGGATTCGAACCCCCGACGTCCGGGTTAGAAGCCCGGCGCTCTATCCGGGCTAAGCCACAGGCCCGCGGGATATCTCTGTTCGACCGCCGCCTTAATCAAACCGCCGAATCGAAAAAGGGATCAGCCGGCGTGGCAGCTCGGCGCACGGACCACGTCGACCCGTGTCGGTCCGAAGCTGTCGCGGCTGAAGACACCCTTGATCGTCGACTCGGCGCAGTATCTGACCTGGATGCGGACCGCGGTCCGCTCGCGCTCTTCGAAGTGTGAGCCGTGCGAGAACTCGATGATCCGCTTCATCGAGACACCGATCGTGAGCACGTCGGCCATGATGCCGCGGTCGCCGGGCGAGAGGTCGTCGGGGTCCACGCTCGTCATGAAGATATGATCGCCCGCCCCAACGTTCGCGATCGTGATCACGTTGTGCGCCGACTGCACCTCGAGGGTCCTTGGCAGTCCCCGCTTGAGCTCCTTGAGGATCTCGGGGGAGAGACTGGTGAGTGCGGGTACCTCCATCGCGATCACCCGTACATCGGGAGGTTCTCGCGTTTCTGCGAGACCTCGGTCGACTGGACCTCTTCGGAGAGACGGTGCATGGTCGCCTCGATCTCCTCGGCCTGGTCGAGCAGGGGCTGCATGTCCACATTCAGGCTGTACATTTTGTTCAGTACGCCGAGTGCGGCGGCGGCGGCCCGGGGATCGGGCGCGTTCACGGTCTCGCCGAGAAGACCGATTCCCGGAGTTCCGCGAACCTTGCACTCGGTCAGGATCGACGACGCGATCCCGGAGATCGAGCCGACCGGGAGGAACTCGGTCAGGTCCTTGATCCGCTGCAGGGTCTCTTCGGTCGTGGCCACGCCGAAGACCCGTTTCTCGGGCTCGTTCGTGACCACGCCGGCGAGGGCGACCACCTCCTTGGGGTGGAAGGGGTCGAGCCAGTCCATGATCCCATTCGCGACCTCGTAACAGATCATCGGGTGGACCGGGATATCGGCCACGATCGCGACAAGAGGTGGTTTCTCGTAGATCCGTACGGGGACGTTCACCAGTCCCTTGGCCATCATCGCGAACGGCGGGAAGTATTTGCTCGTCATGGTCCCGATAAGCGGGAACTCCAGCTGGTCGACCATGTACTGAAGCGCGATGGAGCCGACGAGGCCGCTGCCGGGGAAGCCCATCAGGACGGTCGGCAACTCGCCCGCGAGCGGCTTGGCCATAATCTTGATGTCGGTTGACGTGTCGGGGGGCATCAAGTTAACATAGAGTATCTTCCTAAAAAGTATTATGGAAGAGTTCGAGGTCAAACGTGGATCGACCAAGGATCTTGCCAGCCGGATCCCGATCGAACTTTCCCGCCATTTCGGGTGCGAGCCCGAGCCTGCCGGGGACGGATACGCGATTGCCTGCGGGGCGATCCGCCGGCTGATTGCCACCCCCGGCCCTGGGGGAAAGACGCTCCGGATCGAGATCGAGACTGACCCGTCCATCGACGACGACGCGGTGATCCTGGCCACGATTCGGAAACGAAATGCATTTCTTGAAGCCGCGACCGGCTTCTCCTCGAAGGAGCGGGTGAAGCGGTCGAAAAAGAAGGCTATAGAGTGATCACTCGATCGTGATCGCAGGCTTGAAGGGGAGGGCCATGGATGCCTTCGGGTGGACCGACTCCTCTGCGCCGACGATCCGCACGGGCAGGCTGACGGCCCGCTCGAGGAACTCGCGGGCCCCGGAGAAGACCGCGGCCTCGTCGAGTTCGACCTGAAGAAGATTCTCGACGAGCTCCGGCGGAAGGCGGTGGATCAGGGTCGTGCACTGCTTCGCTGCATCGGCCGCCTCTTTCCCTCGCTTTCGCATGTTCTCGTCCTGCATCACGAACCGGACGGCCGCGTTCCTGTCGTCGGCTGCGGCGATCGTCCGGAAGACGTCCCGCTTCCAGGCCGGCGCGACTGCGATCTCGACCGCCTTCGGAGTGATCGGCAGCAGCTTCAGGATCGACTCGACGTCCTCGACCGTCCGGTTGAGGAGCTCCTCGCCGAGTTCGAGCTCGGGGCGGTCCTGCGCAGGATCGGCCTCGGGCCATTGCGCGAACGAGATGAGTCCTTCGTTACCCAGCGCCTGCCAGAGCGTCTCGCAGGTGAACGGTATGAACGGGGCGAGCAGGCGAACCCAGACAGAGCATAGTTCGCGGAGCGCGGGTCCGCCCAGAGTACCCGAAGGCTGGCGCCGCGCATACCATCGGAGATCGGCCTCGACCCCGAAGAACGCCTCCTGCAGGGCCTGTCGGGTCTGGAACGACGTTAGGAATCCCGTCGTCTTCGCGACGTGCCGCTGAAGCCGGCTGAGCAGCCAGTCATCGATCAGGCCCGGTGCATCCGGAGCGGCGACGGCCTCCCGCACGGTCGTATCGAACCGCTCGATCTGCCGCCGGGTCGAGGCAACCAGCTCGTTCCGCCAGTCGAAGTCCTGCCAGGGCTCGGCCGAGCCCATCAGGAACATCCGGACCGTGTCCGCTCCGAACTCGGCGAGCGCGTCCTCGAGCAGGAAGACGTTGCCCTTCGACGACGACATCTTGGCACCGTTCAGAAGACCCATGCCGAAGACGACCATGCCCTTCGGCTGGAGTTCCGGCGGGAAGATCGCCGCATGGTGGAAGAGCTGGAAGGTGAGGTGGTTCGAGATCAGATCCTTTGCCGAGAATCGGTAATCGTACGGGTACCAGGCGAGGAACTCTTCGCGGAGCGGGGCGAGCAGATCACGACCCGGAAGATCCCGGGACTCGATCCCGAGGAAGAGGTAATCGAACGCGGCCGGCGTAAGAAGGGCCGGGTCGAGCTCGCGGATTCGATGGGCGACCGTATAGTAGGCCATGTAGATGGTCGAGTCCGAGAGAGGCTCGATCAACCAGGTGGGATCCCAGGGTAAGCGGGTGCCCAGGCCGACACGGCGGGTTGCCGCCCAGTCCTTGAGCCAGTCGATGGTCCGCTCGAACTCGGCACGAACCTCCGGCGGCACGAGCGAGATGTCGGGTAAGTACGCCTTCACCTGATCCTTCCACTCCTCATCCGAGTACGTCAGGAACCACTGGTCGTGGAGGATCTTGACGAAGACGCGGCTCGAGCAGCGACAGACCACCGGGCGGGTATCGAACTCGTACATCACGGTGGAACCGTGCTCGGCGCAGAGGAACTCGCCGACTGCGTCCCGGGCCTCGCGGACGGTCCCGCCGCCGAGCCGATCATGGAGCCGCCCCTTCGAGAACTCGGCGCTGTACACCTCCTGGGTCAGCGCATCCATGCGCGTGTCGTGCTGGTTCGTGACCTTCGCCCGTTCGACCGCGTCCCGGGCAGGGCATTCCCCCCATCCCTCGACCGTGATCAGGGGCTTCGGAACGAGCTCCGTGTACCGCCCTTCCCGCTGGAGATCGCGGAGCGCGACGTAGTCGAACGGTGCGTGCGCGGGCACGGACATCACGATTCCGGTTGCCATCTCAGGGTCGACGAATGCCGCGGGCAGGATCGGAACCTCGCCCGCGAGCGGATGCGTGACGGTCTGGTCGACGAGCGCCGCACCGGGAACCTCTTCCAGGATTCGGACCTCGTGGTCCTGGAGTGCGAGCTTCTCGGCCGCCTCCCGCGAGACGAGCCAGATCCCGCCGTCGACCTCGGCCCGTACGTACGTCACGTCCGGGTTCACCCAGAGGTTGGTGACGCCGTAGACCGTCTCAGGTCGGAGGGTCGCGGTCGGCACGAGCGTGTCTCCGAGCCGGAACATCACGAGCACGAACCGGATCACTTCGGCCTTGTCGCCCTCAAGGAGGTCGTGGTCCCCGACAGGGTTGTCGCAGAGCGGACAATACCTGACGGGATGGGCTCCCCGGACCACGTACCCCTTCTCGTGCAGCCGGCCGAACTGCCATTCGATAAATTTGCTGTAATGGGGATCAACGGTTGTGAATCGCCGCCGCCAGTCGATCGAAAGGCCGGCCATCCGCATGACGCGCTCGTACTCGTCCGAGAAGTACCGGACGATCTCGAGCGGATCCACGAATCGGTCGAGCACGTCTGGGGGGACTCGATAGAGGTCGCGGTAGAGCCGAATCGCGGCTTCATCGCGATTCGCTATCCGCTTCGAGATCCCGATCACCGGCGCGCCTGTCACGTGGAAGGCCATCGGGTAGAGAACCCGCCGCCCACGCATCCGCCAGAACCTGGCCACCACGTCGGGGACCAGGTAGGTGCGCCCGTGCCCGACGTGCATCGCCCCCGACGGATACGGGTACGCGACCGTCAGGTAGAACTTCTCCGATCCGGGAGCCGGGTCCGCTGCAAACGCATCACCCCAGCGTTCCCGGACTGCGGCTTCCATCTCCTGCATACACTCTCTCTCCATCTCGCTCCTCCTACACCGGGCGCATCCTGATGACCTCGCCGGCCGTGAAGCGCTTCAGCATCTCTTGCGCAATCGAGCTAGTCCGCGCCAGGTGGATCTCTCCGTTCTCGTTCACGGTCGCCGTGAAGAGGTACTCTTTGCCGGCGAAGACGTCGACGATCCGTCCGCTCTGCTCGGGAGCGATGATCGCCAGGTGCCGACGGTCCGTGCGGATCCGGATTGCTCCGTCTCCTATCTCCTCATCGGCGCCTGCCGGTATCGCTGCCTCGGACCGTGCCCGAATATCGATCCCGACCCCGATACGGTTCACAATCGCGGCGACGTTCTTGCCTCCCTTGCCGATCGCGGCCGGAACGTCCTTGTCGTCGATATAGACGACGGCCTTGGTGTCGGAGAGCATTCGGACCTCAACCGGACCGTCAGTGAACCTGCCGATCTCGCGCTGGAGTTCACGCTCTATCTGGCGCCCCCCGTTGCGATCGTCGGAGATAGCCGTCGCTCGTGCCTGTTCGGGCTCGGGGCGCGGCAGGACGCGCTCAGGTCGGGGGCCGGGTTGGGCAGGGGGCATTATCACGATCTCGCCGTCATAGCGGAAGACTTCGAGCGCTGGAAGCCCGGTAGCGGCATCGACCACTGTCACAACCGGTGTTACGGCTCCGTCTCCGGGGATCGAATCGGGTACCCGTAGCCCGAACTCCAGGTCGTAGATGTGCGCGATCTCGCCTTCCTCGACTACCACGATCGTGTCGACCACTCGCGGGAGCGTGCCGAAGTCGACCCTTCCCAGGAATCGGAGCAGAGCCGCGTGGACATTCTCGGCGTGGAGTACGCCGATCATTCCGACGCCCGCAAGGCGCATGTCTGCGAAGACCCGGAAGTCCTCGGTTCTGCGGAGCTCGTCGTAGACCACGTAATCCGGTCGAAGGAGCATCACCATCTCTGCCGTTGCTTCCATTCGCCCATCGAGAGCAGTGTACTGCGAGATCAGGTCCGGGACCTGCATATCCCGCGGGGCCTCCATCGTCTTGACGATGACTCCGTTCTCCGATAGGAAGATCGCGCAATTCTGAGCGAGCGTGGTCTTGCCGACACCCGGGGCTCCGGCGATCAGGATGCCCGATCGCCTCCGGGTCAACCGCTCGGTCAACCCGTCTGTGCCGGCATAATCGTCGAGCGAGACGTCGACGACGGGCCGAACAGCCGTGATCTCCATACCGTCAACGAACGGGCATCGGGCGATCGCAATCCGCATCGAACCGATCTGAAGAATCGTGATTCCGCGGCTCTCGTGCTCGATGAAGCCGTCCGGGTCTCGCTTCGCTCGCTCCAGGCATTCCTGCGCAAGGGCGACCAGCTCGTGCTCGCTCGCGGGCTGATCCCTGATCCTCACGAAACGTGCATCGCGGATCGTGCCCCGTTTCGCGTACGGCGGCACGAGCTCTTTCAGGTAGACCGCGAGCGTCTGCTCGTCGAAGAACTGGTCGATGCCAAGCGGCCCAAACTCGCCGATCTCCGGGCGGAGGTATTGTACCTGGAGACCCTTCGCCCTGGCAACCTCGCTCTGAACACGGTCGCTGGTTAAAAAGGTCGCGTCATATTCGTGCGCCGCCTCCCGGATCATGGCGTCGATCTCGCCGCCGGCCGCAAGCCGGACCTGATCGAGCGATGGCCGCGCACCGACGAACTGGACCGTGCAGAGGCCCTCCTGGACCATGCGGTCGAGTCGCTGCAGCTCGGCAAGACCTGAAAAGCCGATCTCGCGTCCCTGGTTTGCCTGCGACTCGAGCTCGGCAACCACGGCTTCGGGGATGATTATCTCGGCGTCCGGACAGTCGCCCTGCCGTATGAGGGAGGTGATGCGTCCATCAATGATGACGCTCGTATCGGGGACCAGTCTCATTAAAAAACCACCACAACAGATCGGGCATCACGCCTTATTAGCATATACCTCGGCCGGATCGACGAGCCGCTCGCCGATGACCTCGCCTTCTACCGTTCGGTAGAAGCAGGACCGGTAGCCCGTGTGGCAGGCGGCGCCGACCTGATCGACCCGGTAGAGGAGGCAATCCTCGTCGCAGTCGACGAGTATCTCGCGGACGCGCTGGAGGTGTCCCGACTCCTCCCCTTTCTTCCAGAGTCGCTGGCGCGATCTACTGTAATAGTGGGCAAAGCCGGTCTCGCGCGTGAGTTGCACGGCCTCGTCATTGGCGTAGGCGACCATCAGTACATCTCGGTTCACGGCGTCCTGAACGACGACCGGGACCAGTCCGTTGCTGTAGTGTATATCAAGCACGGTATCACACACCGAGGAGGTGGGAGAGCAGATAGAAGAGTGTATCCCCGACGATCAGCGTCACGAAGAAGCCGGCCGTGAGCGGGACGATGAAAGGGACGCCGACCGCGATCCAGACCGGTGAAGCGCGGCGGATCAGGGCGAGCTCCGCGGAGAATCGCTTCGGCTCGACTCGAAGATCGCGGGTGTAGAGACGGGTGTCGCGTAGCATTCCTGTGATCGACTCGCCGATGGTGAAGAAACGGCGCCGGATTGTTCCATCCTCCGTGGCCAGATCCTCCATCAGGAAGCCGAAGGCACGGCCCTCGCTGATCTCGTCGGCCGTGACCGGATATCCCCGGAGCATCGCTGCGAGGGGTCCGCGGATGCCTCGGTGCCGATTCCGGGCGAGGAGCGCGAACGGAACGAATAGGGCGGCGACCCCGGCGTGGACGAGAAGCGGGAGTGGGAAGAAACCCGGCACACTGTCGCCAAGGAGTGGGGTGAAGGGAAACGTGGGCAGGAGTAGAGTAATGAAGGCGAGGGCCCAGGCGTCGGCTCCGCCGATCAAGCCGAACCGGCCGAAGAGCAGGAAGGCGCCTCCGAAGAGCGCCGAGAGCACGAGAAGCGCGATCGCGCTCGATGGGTCGGATGCGAGTCTGGAGGCATAGAACCAGAGCGTGAACGGCGCGCCGATCGCGAGCATCGGGTACCATGTCCGGAACGGGACCCGGCGCGACCGCACGTCGAGGACCGAGGCGTAGACGAGAGTGACGCCGATCGCGGCCGCGCCGATCAGGAGCGGGTTGAACGCCATGGGCCTGTACCGGGAAAAAGGTTCTGGGTGGAGGTCCGCAACAGAAAGAGGGGGTCAGGAGAACTGGAGCCAATCCATGTCCTGGGTGCCGTACGAGAAGACCTTCAGGGTGTGCGTCCCCTTGGCGAGGTGGAGCTGGACCCCGCGGGTCACGGCGAAAGTGTCGTACGACTTGGTGTTCGGGACCCAGACCGTGACACTGTTCTTCGGGTGGCACTCATCGATCACCTTGAAGTATTGCCCGTTGCTTGGTGAGGAGGCACGGGCGGTCACCGTGTAAACACCGTCCCGCGGGACTTCGACCGTGTATCGGAGCCACTCGCGGTACCGGGTGCCCGTCAGGTGGAAGCCGCTCTCGTTCACGTTCCTCTCGATCGCGATGGACGGGGTGCGGTACAGGGAGTTCGAGATAGGGTTCGGTGTGAAATAACCGACGCCCGGGCCACCAAGGTCGAAATCCTCGAACTGGATCGTACACGGGAGGCGGTGAGTGACGTACGGCTTCGAACCGGCCTCAGGCGCCGGGGTCACATTACCGGCATCGGAGGTCGCGGTCGTCGTCGGAGTTGACCTGACGGCCGCAGGATGAGCTGCGAGCGGGAGCTGGTCGACATTGCCCGTTGCGAGGGAGTAGGGCTTGGTGATGAACCCGCCGCTCTGGTTGCCCGTCGCAGAGAAGCCAGTGCCATCGGGGGCAAGCCAGCAGTTGCCGCCGATCGCCGGGCCGCCCACGATATTTGTCCCGTTCTGTTTGGCCACGTTCCAGGTGTTCGCCGGCGTGCCGCCGTTGATGAACGCGACGTTCTTCTCGTTCTTGAAGAGATTGTTCGAGAAGGTGTTGCCTGCCGCGTTATAGAGCGAGATCCCGCTGAGGTCGTTATCGATGATGCGGCAGCCCGAGACAGCATTCCCAGCCGAACCCGTCAGGACCACGCCATAGCTGTTCGAAGTGAAGCGCGAGTCGGTAATCGTCGAGCCGGAGGCCGGGTTGAGAGCAATGCCGAAGTAGTTGCTCGAGGCCGTGATGCCTGCGATCGAGACGTCCTTCGCGCCCCAGACATAAATTCCATAGAACCAGTCGGCGGCTGCGAAGTTCCGGATCTCGATATTCGAGAGGGCGCCCGACCCGTGGACCAGGATGCCGGCCGAGTTCGCCGCGTCGATACCGGTGATGCGGTGGCCCTTCCCGTCGAGCACAACGTTACTGCACCTGATCTCGATGCCAACGGGCGCCTTCGTATCGAGAATATCCTTCGTCAGTTCGTAGCTCCCGGGTTTGTCGATCACCACGGGACCCGTCACGGCGATCGCCGACCCGATCCCGACGGTGCACCCGACGAGGAGCAGCCCGAGGACCAGCCAGCGCGCAAGACCCATCCCTTTATTATTGGAGCAGAGCATCGTCCACCACATACGTTAATCCATGTGGTCCGGGGCAGCGTGGGACGCCGCGTGGATCGCAGGTATGATTAACGCAATTCAAGGTATGCTATTCGGCTTAATGAGCGTTGCGATTTTTTTCGGCGAATGACGAACTGGAAAACCGGAAAATCAACAATAATTTCCGGAAAAATCGGCGAATCCGCAGTTATTTCTCATCCGGTCGCGCGGTCGATGAAGCCCATGAGCAGGGCGAGCGCCTCGAGCTCGGCAGGACCCCCGCACCGGCGCACAACGGTCGCGTGGTGCTCGATCAGCTGGCCGAGCCGCTGGTCCCGAGTGCGCACGTACCGGGTCGCGTGAACCGTCGCCTCGATCACAGCGCATCGACCCCGATTCAACGGGACGCAGCGGGGATCGATGACCTCTTCCTGGACCGCAATGAGCCGTGCGCGCAGGGCATCCGGGGTCTCGCGCTCCATCTCGACGCGGCACGCGACGTACCCCTCGGCTCCAGCGAGTCGTTCCCAACCGATCTCCGGAATGGAGACGAACGCATCGGCCGGCAGGTCGTCGAATGCGGTCCGTACAAAGAGGACCGGGTCGTGGATCACGTTCGCAACAAGCCAGCCTTCGCGCGCCGCGTTCGCCGCGGTATGCGATCCGCGGTAGAGTATTGCCCAGAGCGCATCTCCCTGCCGATGGATCCCAATCGGAGCCGCGTTCTGCCGTGTGGTCGCGATCACTTCGCTGATCCCTGGTCCTAGGAGTCCCATGCCCACCCCCGACCGAGCGCGAGATAGATGCCGCCGATAGTAATGTCCGCGAGCGAGCCCGGGTTGACACCGCGTCCGATGCACCAGGCGTCGAGCGATTCGAGCGAGGCATCGCCCCGGACGACAGCTGCCGCCCGTTCGCAGGTCTGGGTAGCGAGTGCCGATCCATACTTTTTCGCGATAAAAGTGTCGGGCTCGGTTGCGAGCAGGGCGAGAAAAGTCCGCCTGATGGCAGTCCGGGGCTCGGCGTCAGCAACTAGCATGTCGGCGATCTGACGACAGAGGGCGAAGCCGTTCGTCCATTCGCGCGCGACCATGTCGCGGGGAGCCGAGTGGGCCATCACGTCGAGAAGGGTCATGCCCCGCGCGCGGAGCGCGTCGGCCGCCGAGGGATCGTTCACGTCGAGCTCGTCCGCCGGTGCGACGCGAACCTGCGTCAATGCGAAGGCGCGATAAAAAGCGACCGCATCCTCGACCGTGGTCGAGCGTATTGCCGAAAGCGCGCCATCGAGCGTGCCCCCGTAGACAAGGGGGACGAGCAGGATGAAGGCGCCGAAATGCGTATTACCCCCGGCGTGGCAGGCAGTCGCTCCGACGGCGGTCTCGATCAGCGGGCCGAGTCCGGCAGACCGGGATTCCGCAGCTTCGAGAGCCGACCGGGCTGCAAGCGTCGAGACGATGAAGTGCTCAAGCCGGGTCTCCACGTAGTCGTGGCAGCGGTCCACGTTACCGGGTTTGGGGGAGGCAAGCACCTCGAGCGCCATCGCGAGCTGGGCGCGATCCGCGCCCGACGACGGAAAGATGCAGCCGGGCGGGGCCATGACCTCAGGCCGTCCCGGGAGGCGTGGTGAAGACCTCGCGCATTATCTCCTCGGAGAGTCGCCGCTTTGCCTGCATGTACTCCTTCTTCGAGACTCCGAGCTGCCCGAGGGTCATGTCGCGGAACATGCACGGCGACGACGATTTGCAGCACCAGGAGAGTGAGCCGAAGCAGGTCTGGCCGCCGCCTTCGAGGACGGTCCCCCGGACTAATTCCTGTTTGAGCGCGAGGTACCGGTCACGGCTCATGCCGATCTTTTCGAGCGTCGGGATCAGGGGGCAGGATTTGACCGGCATGCAACAGAAGGCGAGTGCGCGGATATCGCCGCCGCGACAGAGTTGCTTGGGCGAGTTGTACCAGCCCTGCTCATCCGCGTATCGCGTGATCGCGGCATCGAGACCGGCCAGCGTCCGCTCGTTCGCCCCCCGCGCGAGCGAGACCATATCGGCCCCATGCGAGAGCATCTCCCGCATTCGATCGAAGGAGGTGATCGAGTTGTTCGCGATCAGGGTCAGGGGGACCGTGTTCCGGAGCTCGCGGATCTTCGGGTACCCAAGATCCATCAGGTCCACATGGAGAACCTCCGCACCGGCCGACCAGCACCGCCGCGCAAGCTCGCGGTCGTCGGCGACTCCTGCCCGGAACTTGACCGAGACCGAGACGCCTTCCGCCGCGAGCGCCCCGACTATCCTCTCGAGCAACTCGGGTCGATGCAGCAATGCTTCTCCCGCGCCAGCTTCGACCATCTCGGGTTGTCGGCAATGAGCATCGATCTCGTAGACCACGGACGATCCGATCTCCCGCGCCACTTCGGCGAATCCCTCCGGGGTCGCTGCCCTGAGATTCAGGCCGACAACGAGATCGCTTCCCTTCAGTGCCTCCACTTCGCGCACGAGCGCGCCAATCGGATCTTCACTGATGAACTCGCTCCGGCCCCGCTCGGCCATCGCGTGTGCTGCGGCGATTGTCGGTCCGTCTACAGCGTAACCGCCGAGGAATGCCGCGCCAACATGGGACGCTCGGGAGCGGACGTACGCCGCGTCGACCACGCCGGCCATCGAAGCGAGCGCGATTGGTGTCCGCACCGGTAGTCCGTTGATACGGAGCGCAAAGCGCTCATCCTGCTCCGCCATCGAGGTATACAGATCTTCTCTCGCGGCAGAAAGGGTTTTTGGAGCCGCGGACGCGAGTGGCGGTAATATTTTTGTAGCACCGGCGTTGTACTCTGTAGTACATGAGCAGGTACGGTATGCTCCTCGTCGGCCACGGGTCGAAGCTCCCTTACAATAAAGAACTGATACTCGAGACGGGCCGTATGATCCAGGACCGGTCCGACACCTTTTCAGTCCGGTGCGGCTTCATGTCCATGAACGAGCCGTCCGTGACGGACCAGCTCGAGGCCTTCCGCCACGAATCGATCGATGCGCTCGTGGTCGTTCCGCTCTTCCTCGCCCGGGGCGTCCATATCGAGAAGGACATCCCGGCCCTGCTCGGGCTCGCCGAGGGTCAGAAGACCGGGACATTCGGATCCAACGGCTCCACGATCCCGCTCGTCTACGCCGATCCGATCGGGATCGACCCACTCCTCGCCGAGTTGATGCTTAAGAATGCCATGAACGCGCTGTCCCTCCTCTAGCGGGTTGCATGGACCTGCTGGTAATCGACACGATCCACGGCGGCACTCTGCTCGCGGACGAGCTCTTGCTGCGCGGCCACCGTGTCGAGGCCGTCGATGTCTATCGCGGCACGGCCCCCCAGCCGGATCCCTGCGATTTCGATTTTGTGATCGCTCCGGTTCACCTCGACCCGGCGCATCCGCTTCTCGCCGGGGCGGGGAGTCGGGTCGTTACGCACCACGAGGCGGTAGGCCGCTGCCTCGCCGATCACCGGCCTCGCCTGATGATCGAGATAACCGGCGCACGCGGCAAGACCACGACCGCTTTCGCGATCGCGGAGACGATGGAGGGTCCCGGAGTCCTGCATACGTCGGCCGGGACCTTCCGCTATCCCGAACGGCGCCTGCTCTGGCACCATTCAATCACACCGGCCCAGGTCATCCCCGCGGCCCGCGCCGCCGCGGCGATCGGCGGCTGGTGCGTCGCCGAGGAGTCGCTCGGCGTCACAGGTGCCGGCGATCTTGCGGTCCTGACTTCAGGCGACGATTATGCCTGCGCGGCTGGCGCACGCTCGGCCCTCGCATGCAAACTCGCTTCAGCCGAACGTTCCCAGCGCCTTCTTGTCGCGGACGGAGTGGCGGCCGAGCACCCGCGACTCTTTCGTGCGGGGGAACTTGCGCCCTGCGATAACGGCACCTGCACCGGCTCCGCCGGTCCGATCGAGAACCCACTTGCGGTCCTTCCGGCCTACCGGAACGCGATTCAGCTCGCGGCCGCAGCGGCCGGTCTCGTCGGCGCCGAACCTGGCCGGCTCGCGGCAATGGGCCCGGTCCCGGGAAGGCTCTCGGCGCGGCTGGACGGCGACCGAACCATCGTGGACGACGCGAACAGCGGCACCACGCGGCTCACAGCGTGCGAGGCCGCCTCGTATGCCCGGGTTCTCGCTCCGGGGCTGGCGCTTTCGCTCGTGGTGGGCGAGGAGCACCGCGCGGTCTGCGACGGGTTCCCGCCCGAAGACGTGGCAGCCACCGTGGCGGCTGTCGACCCGGGCCTCGCGGTGATCGTCGGCCCGCCGGCGCTCAGGGGTGCGGTGCTCGACGGTCTCGCATCCCGGGGGTGGCCGGGGCAGCTCCTCGAAGCAGGGACGCTCGATGCAGGCCGGGCAGCCGCGCTCTGGGCCGGCGGGCCGGGGCCGGTCGTGCTCGCGGTAAAGACCTGGAGATAGACGATGAAGTACATACAACCTAGACCGAGCTCGATCGTTGCAGCCCTGTACACGGCCCGTGACCTCGGGGTGGACGTCGCGATCCTGCACGGTCCGTCCGGGTGCTCGTTCAAGCATGCCCGGCTCCTTGAGGAGGACGGGATGCGTGTACTGACCACCTCGCTCGGCGAGAACGAGTTCATCTTCGGCGGTGAGAGCCGGCTCGCGGAGGTGCTGGCCGAAGCCGAGACGTCCTTCGCTCCCCGCCGAATGGCCGTCGTGGGCACCTGTGTCGCGATGATCATCGGCGAGGATCTCGCCCACGCCGTCGGGGGGGTCGCGACTCCCACGATCGCGGTCGATATCCACGCGGGCTTTCCCGAGAACGTGGACGGCGTGATCGCGACCCTCCAGGCCGCTGCCGGAGAAGGGTGGATTGATGAGGAGGAACTCGCACGCCAGCGCCACCTCCTCGCAGCCGCGAACGAGGTCGAACGCCTCCGCGGCGCCGCGAGCCGCCCGTACATCGAACCGGAGCGGGGCGCGCTCAAGCACGAGGCGGCTGCGCGGCTTCTCGAACTCGCGCGCTCCGGTGCGCCCGGTATCGCGGTCATGAATGCGAAGAAGGAGACCGCGTACATGTTCGCCGACGCCCTCGCCGCGCTTCGCGAGGCCGTGCCCGAGGCCTCCATCCGATACCTCGCGAACCTCGAGGAGCGAGGTCTGCCGAAGGTTCGGGCCGACGCCCGACGGATCCGCGAAGAGCTCGCCGCGCGCGGGGTTCCGGTCGAGGCCGTCGGGTCCCTCGACGAGTACGGCGCGCTCGGCGACTGGCTCGGCGCAGCCATCCGCGATTCGGGGGCCGTGTGGGCGCTGATCGTCGGGGTTCCGCACGCGGTCCCCCCGGAATATACCGATGACATCGAGATCTTCTCGATCACCAACGGCCCGCGTCAGGTGGCCCCGCTCCGCGAGCTCGGCCACAAGCATGTGATGGTCGAGGTCGACCTCCACCCCAAGACTCTGGGCGTCCGCTCGATCGTCGAGAGTGAGTTCGGGGCGGTCCTCCGGAGCCTCGCATGAAGGGGGTCGTGATCTCGGGGGACCGCTCGGGCAGCGGTAAGACCTCGGTCACGCTCGCGCTCGCGGCACTCCTCGCCCGGGATAAAACCGTCCAGACATTCAAGGTCGGGATGGACTATATCGACCCATCGTATCTCTCGGCCGTCACCGGCCGGCCCTGCCGGAACCTGGACGGATTCGTCCTCTCGCGCGCCGAGAACAGGGCTATCTTCAACGCCGCGAACCGCGGGGCCGACCTCGCGATCGTCGAGGGGGTCCGCGGGCTGTACGAGGGGGCCGAGGCGATCGACGACGCGGGCTCCACGGCCGAGATCGCGAAATTGCTCGACCTTCCGGTCGTGCTTGTCGTGAACGCCCGCTCGATCACGCGATCGGCCGCCGCACTTGTCCGTGGGTTCCAGGTTCTCGACCCTGCAGTCGCGATTGCCGGGGTGATCCTGAACAACGTCTCGGGTCCGACCCATAGAGCCAAGGCCGTTGCAGCCGTCGAACACTTCTGCGACATCCCCGTACTCGGTGCGATTCCGCCAATCGAGGAGATGCATCTGGCAATGCGCCATCTCGGACTGGTCCCATACCGGGAGGGGAGCGAGGAGACCGGGTTTCGTGAGCGGGTCGAGACCGTGACGCGTATCATCGGCGAGTACGTCCCGCCAGAGGGGCTTCTCTCGGTAGCGCGGGAACTCCCCGTGCCAACCGACCGCCCCCTGGTCGCGCCCCGCGAGGATGAGCCGGACGTCACCATCGGCCTCGCCCACGACGAAGCGTTCACTTTTTACTACGCCGATCTGGAGGAGATCCTCGGGTCGGCAGGGGCTACGGTGGTCCGGTTCAGCCCCTGCCACGACCGCCTCCCCGACGCGGATGGCTACATCCTCGGCGGAGGATATCCCGAGATGCATGCGGCCGCGCTCGAGGCGAACGCTCCCTGCCGTGAGGGGCTTCGCGAGACGGCCCGGAACGGCACCCCGATCTACGGGGAGTGCGGCGGGTTGATCTATCTGACGGATCGTGTCCGCCTCGCGCCGGGGTGGCAGGGAACCGAGAGCGAGGAGATTCACGAGCTCGCGGGTGTGCTCCCGGGCGAGACGCGGATGCCGGCCAAGCGCGTCGTCACCTACGTCGAGGGACGGAGCGACGCCAGCTCGCCGATGGGCGCGGGGACTTTCCGGGGCCACGCATTCCATTACTCCGAGGTCGCGCTCAAACCCGGAACCCGGTACGTCTACACGCTCTCGCGCGGGAAGGGGATCGACGGCATGCAGGATGGCGCGGTTGTAAGGAACGCGCTCGGCGCCTACTGTCACCTCCACCCGGTCGCGAGCCGCCGGATGTTCGCTGCGTTCGTCGAGCGCTGCCGGACGGTGACGGCGGAAGCGTAAAGGCTACAACCCCGGCCCTCCCAGAGGTATACATGATCATCTACCTCGATGGAGCCTTTGTCCCGAAGGAGGAGGCGAAGGTCTCGGTCTTCGACCACGGACTTCTCTACGGCGACGGGGTCTTCGAGGGGATCCGGGCGTACAACGGCCGGGTCTTCCGGCTCGACGAGCACCTCGACCGGCTCTACGACTCGGCGAAGACGATCGACCTCGCGGTCCCGCTCACGAAGATCGAGATGGGCGATGCAATCCGCGAGGTGCTGCGCAGAAACGGCCTCCGCGACGCCTATATCAGGCCGATTGTGACGCGCGGGGTCGGGGATCTCGGGCTCGACCCCCGGAAGTGCGCGACGCCCACTGTGATTATCATCGCGGTCGAGTGGGGCGCGATGTACGGCGACCTCTACGAGAAGGGGTTGACTGCAGTGTCAGTCTCGATCCGCCGCACTCCCGCCGAGGCACTGCCGCCGAATGTGAAGAGCCTGAACTACCTCAACAACATCCTCGCCAAGATCGAGGCGAACTGCAAGGGGGGAGACGAGGCGATCTTCTTCGATACGAACGGCTATCTCTCCGAGGGTTCGGGAGACAACATCTTCGTGGTCAAGAACGGGGAGATCATAACCCCGCCGACGCTTAACAATCTGCGTGGTGTCACACGCCTCGTAGCGCTCGAATGCGCGGCCGACCTGGGGATCGCGGTTGTCGAACGGAACATGGGCTACTTCGACCTCTACACGGCCGACGAGGTCTTCGTGACCGGGACTGCTGCCGAGGTCGGGCCGATCGTCACGATCGACGGACGGACCATCGGGAGTGGTCGGCCCGGGCCCATCACGCGGCAGCTGATGTCGGCTTTCAAGACAGCGACCGCGCAGTCCGGGACACCGATCGACTGAGCATCCGGCACAACCTATATCTTTTTAACCGCCTAACTATCCTGGCTCGTCTGCTGCTATAGTGTAGTCCGGCCAATCATGTCGGCCTTTCACGCCGACGACTGGGGTTCGAATCCCCATAGCAGCATCCTGTTCTGAGGTCCGATCCTCTCCCGCCAAACGCCTGAATGGGCCATGCTCATGGCGAAACAGTGGTGGGAGTGTTGGCGCACGGCACAGGCGTGTGACGGGAACAGGTTGCCGCGCAGATTATTCACTCAAAGTAGATCTCGCCATCGTCGCTCAGGTAGACCTTGATCTCGTCCTTCACGAACCGGGCCTGAACATGCTCGAGGACGCTCTCCTGGAGCCGGTTGATAAGGCCGATCGTGTCGTACCGGACCTTCACGCCTCGACTGTCAGCCTCCTGGAAGATCTGCTTGGGGATATCCAGAAGGTCTGCCCCCGATGGGATGACACAGAGGAACCGGGCGTCAAGGGTGTACATGAACTGGAGGGTCTCGTGCGACCGACGTACGTTCTCGAGCGCGGATTTTTCGAGGGTACAGACGTTCGCCTTCGTTGTTCCGATGATATCGCCGATCTGCTTCTGGGTCAACCCCTGCCTCCGGTAGCGCAATATCTCCTTTTGACGCTCGGTGAGGTGACCATATTTCATGTGCAGAAAGTAGCATCAGTTGAACTTAAACACTCCCACTTAACCAAGGAACGAAGTGCCGCGATAGCGTTTCCCATTCATCAATGCCGAGCTCGCTCCCACTCGCTTCGGATCCACCCAGACTTTGAGGTGGCGCTGGTCCGCCGCGAGGTGCGGAAGCTCTTCGGCGAGCTTGCGGGCGAGGAGAAGGGGCACCGCGAGTATCCGCAGAAGCTGCTGAGCCGCAATATCGCGCCGCTTGAGCTCTCCAGCACGGACGACTACAAGGTCGGCGGCTCGATCCCCCCTGACTCCCGACATGAAGCCCGTCGATGGGTGCGTGGTCGCGGTCAAAAAGCACTCGCAGCAATGCAGATGTACACCCAGCTTGCGAATGCATCCGGAGACGCGGAGGTCACGAAGCTCTTCACCGAGCTCGCCGAGATGGAACGTGGGCACAGGGCCCGGCTCAAGGACATCTACGTGAGCACGGCATTCACAGAGGCTCGGTAACCCCATCCATTTTCTCGCGACATGGTGAGAAGCCCCTGCGGGGTCAATAAAACCAGGATCGCAGCGGATAGCCGGACTCCAACGATTTGGTGTGGGGGCACCAGTCTGCAACCTATCAATCACAGAAAAGGAGACCACGATCGGGGCATGACCGCGATCCTGTGAGTGTGAATCATGCATATCGGGCATTATGGATTCTCAGGATTCCGTAGACTCTCTCAGACGGAGATGTCCAAGTAGGTCCGATCGCTTTTCGTGTAAGGGGGGGCATACCACTTCTCGATCGGCGGAGTGGATCGATTATTCGGGAAGGGTCAACAGGATCTAATTAATGTACGAAGATGTTTAAGGAGAGGTCGCACAGTACAGTGCATGGCAACCGACGGGGATATGGCCACCGGGATGGTGCTGGCACGGGCTGCAGCCGTCGGTGTCCCCGTGCATATGCAGCGAATGATCCGGCGCTGCAGTGATTTCCACGCTTTCCCGGCCCCCGGGCTCGTCATGGGTGTCTTCATGGTTGACTGGGCCATGGAGTATCTCCATGCGAGGCCCGGCGAGATGCTTTTCGCAGTCGCGGAGACGATCAAATGCCTGCCGGACGCACTCCAGGTGATCGCTCAGACGACGATCGGAAACAACCGCCTGCGGGTGCTCTCGACAGGTCGTTTTGCCATCGAGATGAACCGCCCCTCGACGTCCGAGAGTTCGACCGGGGTGCGTGTTGCCGTGGATGGCGTCAGGCTTGAGGCGTTTCCGACACTCAGTGCCTGGTTCATGCACGACCGAGCTTTCGATAAAAAAACTATGACAGAGCAGCTCTTCGACGAGATCCTCAGCGGCGGCCGACGGTATCTCTCGCTCGAACCCGTCCGGGTGCAGTTCGACCCGAAGCGGACGTGGCGGGCTGCCATATGCGAGCGCTGCGGTGAACCTGTCCCTGATACCCTGCTGGCCGATGGCGTCTGCGCAACCTGCTGCGATCTTCGCTATTACGAACGTGCCACGGGCTAGCCCGACTCCTGTTTTTGCACCATCTGTTGGAGCACCAGAGTCCGAGGGGGGGGATTACCAGCACCTACCGATGAGGCAGTCCCGCCGTGCAGGGACAGAGCCTTTTTCTCAGACCGGTTGTGCCTCTCTCGGACGCAACATGGCCCCCCTGGTAATAGCTTGCCGGGAGCGGCACCTCTCGATCTGGCGGACCCCGTACCCGCGCTCCGCTATTCGAAGGATCCTCGTCCCTATCGCAAAACCGATCCCCGGGCAGAGCCGGGCAGGCATCTGGGCAGCGACATCCAGATCATCATGTCGCGATAACCGCCATCCCCCTTACGTTTGGGAACAACACTACCAAGCCCAATATTCCTGCAGGGGGCGTCATCATACAATGCGATATAAACGTCCGCGATTCATCACCATATCCTAGAGGCGGCTCGTCAACCCACCATTGCTACGTAAGGTTACTGACGTTGCCAAGTACTACCGCCCGATTTGCATGAACCTCGCAGGGGCGCAGCACATCATGATCATCGGACTTCGCAACGAGTAACTCGGTGCGACCCAGAACGGGTTTGATGAGCTAACGGCATCCCATTTCTCTTTTCCTTTCGTCCCATCCGATTCAGAACGAACCGACACATTGAAGGGCGGATGGCAATTTACGGGAACGTACGATAACCATTAATACCTCACGCATCTTTACCGAGGCGATTAGGTAATTTGAAATGAGATTGTTTATCTGCTTCTGTTTGGTGCTCCTGCTGGCCTGCGGCATCCAATCCGTCGCGGCTGTAGAGAGGTACCACTTTGTGACCACGTGGGGCGAATACGGCTCGGGGCCTGAACAGCTCGCCTATCCCCGGGGGATCGCCGTCGATGCCGGAAGCACCGTCTACGTCTCCGATACCGAAAACCATCGAATCCAGACCTTCACCAGGAACGGGAGCCATATCACCTCATGGGGAATGTTCGGCTCGGGGCCCGGCCAGTTCGATTCCCCCCGAGGCGTCGCCGTCGGTGCCGATGGTACCGTGTACGTCACCGACACGAATAATAACCGGACTCAACTCTTCACAGCGACGGGTGGGTATCTCGCCACATGGGGCGAATCCGGTTCCGGCGACGGCCAGTTCAATACCCCCCGGGGAGTCGCCGTCGACACCGCTGGCAACGTCTACGTCGTCGACACGGCGAACGCCCGGATCGAGAAGTTCAACTCGACCGGCGGGTTCGTCACGGCGTGGGGATCGAACGGCTCGGAGCCCGGCCAGTTCAACTCTGCCCGGGGCATCGCCGTGGACACCGGGGGTAACGTCTACGTCGCCGATACCTTCAACGATCGGATTCAGAAATTCAATTCGCAGGGCAGCCACCTCGCCACATGGGGCGAATCCGGTTCTGGCGACGGCCAGCTCAATACTCCCCGAGGTGTTGCTGTTGATACCGCAGGTAACATCTATATCGCCGACACGGGCAACAACCGTATCGAGAAGTTCAACTCGACCGGTGGGTTCGTCACGGCGTGGGGATCGAGCGGTACGGAGAACGGTCAGTTCAACTATCCCTGGGGCCTCGCCGTGGATACCGAGGGTAACGTCTACGTCGCCGATACCGACTCTCACCGAATCCAGGTATTCTCCTCGGCCCCCGATCCGGGGGTTATCATGGTTCCTGACGGTACCGGCATCCCGACAGATACTGATGGCGATGGTCTATACAATGACGTGAACGGCAACGGTCGTGCCGACTTTTCGGACGTCGTTTTGTTCTTTAACCAGATGAGCTGGATCGCGCTACATGAGCCGATGTCCGCGTTCGACTACAATGGCAACAGCAGGATCGACTTCGCGGACACCGTCTGGCTCTTCAACCACCTCTGAGTGCACATCCGGCCGTCATCCTTTTTCTCGAGCGGGCTCAAGGTGACGTCGACCATAATCGTTCACTCGACCGGCCCAATAATCGCCGTTCGTCGACGGGCGATGCGCAGGCGATTGATATGAGCCCCCCGGGAGCATCTTCCTAGCGCGATCGTTGTGATAGATCAATCGGCCGGTGCGGCCTCGTCACGTCGGTTCAGGTTTGGAGACCGAGAGGGCTCCAGCGGCACAGTCCGCCGTTTCTCGTCGATCGCCTCCATAGCAGAGAGCAACATGACCACGAGCCACAGTCCTGCAAGCAGACCCCCGAAGGTCAGGATGAAGAGACCCATCCACGAAGGTTGACCGGCGACCCCGGGCGCGTCGGTCGCCACCTGCCCGAGCAGGTTTCCGTCCGCCGAGGTCGACACGCGTAAGGTCGTTCTGTCGTCACCCGGGCTCTGGGTTTCGCTCGCTAAAACCGCGCTCGTGAACAGCAGAAGAACGATGAAAAGAATAGATATCGCGAGATGTCGTCTTGTCATAGGGGCCCGCTCCAGACCCGTCCCTATGTCTCGATTGGCATAAATGCTTCGGTCCCTACAGTCCTCTCATATCGCGACAATACCTGTTGCCGCATGCTGTATATCCATATCCAGACCCATCGAACAGTTCCCCTATGGGACTTATCAAGACCGTCCGCCGGCTCACAACGCTGAACTCACGGCTACGACGGTTCCGGGGGCCGCTCGAGATGCTCCTCCTCGGCGTCCGCGATCCGCGGGTGCCGCTCGCGGCCAAGACCGTCATGATCGCTACGCTCGCCTACGTCGCGAGTCCGATCGATCTCATCCCCGATTTCATACCGTTCGTCGGTCACTTCGACGATATGATTCTGATCCCGATAGGAGTGGGGCTAGCGGTCTCCCTGCTTCCACAGGGACTCAAGGCAGAATATGACGCGGTCAGGCGAGGCTCGCCACTCTCCGCCTGAACCATCAGAAGGAAGTTGGCCACGTAGTGCACAGCGATACCCTCTCGGGATGCGTCCGCTGCCCCGCCGCTGCCCCGAGAGGTATATCCTGCAGAAGCGATCCGATGCGATCTCAGGTCGCTAGATGATACGGGGATCGAGTGGCGCGTCGGAAAGATATGAGCGGCGATGATCGCGATGCGAAAGTGAAAGCCGTTGTTGCGCCCCCGCCATTAACATCGTTTAAGCGACAGCACATCACATTATTGCAGCACACAGGAGATCACCGTGGACCTCATCACTTCCTTCATCCTGGCAATCCTGCCCATCCTCGTCATCTTCGTCGGACTCGTGGTCCTCAAGCAGTCGGGGACCCTGATGGGTTTTATCGGCTGGGTGTTGACCGTCATCATCGCCGTCCTCTTCTTCTCGACCTCACCGGCGATCGCGCTGCTCGCGACGGCGAACGGCATCCTCGCATCATTCGGGATCTCGTTGATGGTCCTCTTCACCATTCTCCAGGTCACCATGATGGACGTGACCGGCGCGATCACATCGATCACAGAATACATACGCCTCGTCGCGGCAGAACGCTACGAGCAGGTGATGCTTCTCAACGTCGGCCTCGGTTCCTTCCTCGTCTCGATCGGGGCAACGCCGGTCACGATGCTCCCGCCGATCATGCTCGCTCTCGGATTCTCGCCGGTAGCCGCCGTCGCCCTCCCCTGCCTCGGGTATGATCCGCTCACCTCGTTCTCGCTGCTCGCAGTCCCGATTACGCTCCCTGCTCAGGTCTTCAACCTCGATCTCGCCGCGTTGGGATCGCAGATCTCCCTCTTCCTCCCGGTCATCTCGACAGGATTTGCGTTCGGAATGCTCTATATCGCTGATGGCTGGAACGGGATCCGGAAGGGCCTCGTGCCAGCCCTCATTGCCGGCCTCACCCTCGGCCTCTCGGCCATCCTCTTCGTCCGCATCCTCCCGGTCTCGGCGATCGGGCTGGTCGGGGTCTTCTCGGGACTGGTTACGATCGCGGTCCTCCTTCTACTCCGTGTCATCCAGGGCAAGCCGATCTTTGCCAGGCGAGTGGACATGCCGGCCGATGTAATGCCGATCGGCCGGGCGGCACTCCCCTGGATCTTGCTGGTCTTCTTCTGCATCGTGATCAGTATTCCCGTGATCTCGACTGGCCTGTACGGCCTGCTCGGGCCGCTGCAGAAGATCCCGATCATCGCTGACAAGGCGATCGATCTGAAATTGTTGAACCAGGCCTACACCTGGGTCCTCGTCTCGACCCTGATCGCGGCCCCGTTCATGGTCCGCGGACGCGACGAGGCGCGGAAGATCGTCGGCACCTGGCTGAGGCGGGCCTGGGCCCCGACCCTCGCCGCGGCCATCTTCTTCGCGATCGCATACGTGATGGACTGGTCCGGCCAGACCGTGGTCGGAAGCGCCCTGACCTTCGCGCCAGGCACGGCGGATATCAACATGAACGCCGTGATCGGTCTTACACTCGCGATGACGTTCGGCGTTGCCTTTCCGGCGATCAGCCCTCTGCTCGGCCTCTTTGGCGCCTTCGTCTCGGGCTCGGAGGCATCGTCGAACGTGATGTTCCACGGAATCCTGAAGCGGGCGACCGACGTACTCAACCTGGACTTCCTCAAGGTCTACTCGGCCCATGCGGTAGCGGGCGGGATCGCGTCGGGAATCGCGCCGGCCAAGATCATCAATGCGGCCGCCGTGATCGATCAGCTCGGGATCGAGGGCGAGGTGATCCGCCGTTGTGCCCCGATCGCAATTATCCTGACCCTCATTACCGGAGGGATGCTCGTCCTGATGCTCGCGCTCTGAGCGGATAGACGATTGCTCCCTCTGATCGAGCGATAGGCCTAAATAGCGCTCGCAGCGATCCCCGAGCATGATCAACGGCATCGACGAGTCGGAGATCCGGGGAATCGCCTCATCCGTTCAGGGCGATCCGGAACGGGGCCGTGTGCAGTTTTCATCCATCACGGAGTGGGTCGAGGGGGCCCATTCCACCACAGCTATCCGACATTTCACTGTCCCGTCGGACGAACCTGCGAGCCTGGGAGGAACGGATCTCGCACCGAACGCTGTCGAGCTCCTGCTCTCGGCTCTCGGGGCCTGTCTCACCGTCGGGTTCGTCTACAACGCTGCCCTGCAGGGGATGGCAATCCGAAAGCTGACCATCGAGACCGAGGGTAAGATCGATCTCGCCGCCTTTCTCGGGCTGCCCAGCGAGGCGCCGGCGGGTTATACGGAGATCCGCGCCGATATCAGGGTCGACTCCGATGCAAGACCGTCGACTCTCACAGCCCTCGCCACCCGGGTTATCGCGACTTCTCCCGTGACAGATACCCTCCGGCGGCCGGTCCCGGTCGCAATGACCGTGAACGGGGAATCCGTGAGCTGAGCGCCAGGAAAACCGCGACACCCTGCAGATTAGGCGACTACCCTCGCCCTTCCGGAAGCGTATCGGTCTGCCGTGGCCGAGAGCGCGAGAACACCCGCTCCTTCGGCGTCGGGTTGCCCGAGACGAGGGCCAGGTCACCCGGGATCGTGTTGTCCCGACCTCATGCTCCGGTCGATCTCGCGTCGGGGCCGACAGTCAAGATGGTGGATGGATCCAGGCTCGGCAACTATCAATTTTGAAGGCGTGCTGGTGAAGGAATGATGCCGTGCTCCCTGCCCGAGACAGCATCGGCAATGCTCGCCGTAATCTCCGAAAGGCCGCCGGCTCCGAAGTTATAGATCCCCCCCGATACCGCGTCGATCCGTGAACCGGTCTCGACGGGTATATTGCCCATGCGTGGCCTCTCCAATCGATGGTCCACCCTGGGCTCCAGGAATGGAGGTGGATCATCACCTCTTCGGCGTTATCGTTCCTGTTAGATACGGTTAAGTACGATTCCCCCCAACCGGGGGCGAACGATGATGCAAACCGCAACGGGCCAGCCCGCCGGGGATGCGGACACAAGCTGCATCACCGGAGCCCGCCGCTGTCGAGACGAATACCCCCGGCAGCTCGCTCATCTCGTTCTCGGGGTCGGTGGCGGAATTCTGATCCTGCTCCTGCCGCCCGGCCTTCCAGCCCCCATCCTGGCGGGGGCGCTCCTCATCGGTTATCTCATCTCTAACGCGCTCGGTGGCATGCAGACGGACATCTCCCGCTCCGGTCGATTCGTCGGAACGTTCATCCGTGTCCGTGAGGTACCCGGTGGCGGAGCGAACTATACAGGGCTCTCGGTACTTGCGGCGCTCCTTCTCTTCCCATCGTCATCGGCCGCCGCCGCGGCGATCGCATTCGGCGTGCTCGATTCAGTCTCGACGATCGCCGGGCTTCGATACGGCCGCCGGCGTCTGCCCAACGGCAAGTCCTTCGAAGGGTCCCTCGTGGCATTCGCCTTCACTGCGCCTGTCCTCCTCCTCTTCCTCACACCCGGGCCCGCTGTTGTGGTAGCGTTCGTCGGAGCTCTGGCCGAACTCGTGCTCCCGGTCAACGATAACCTGATCGTGCCGTTCCTGCTCGCGCTTCTGGTGACCGCATTCGTATGAGAAGGGGCACGACGGATACCTTTTTTGTCCGGAGTGCGGGATCTCTATGGACATGCATCGGGCGTTTCTGCGATTGGGGATCCTCCTCGTCCTTCTCGCCGTCATGGCCGCAGCAGGTGGATGCGTCGCGCTCTACACTGTCTCCCGCGCCGTGGATCGGCCCGACGCCGCCGGGGGAGGCGTTGGCCTTCCATTCTTTCCACCCGGCACTCCGGTACCGAGTCTGCAAGCCTCGGCTACTGTACCTGTCCCGACACAGACGCCCGGCGGCGACGGCCTGCCCTTCAACCCTCAGGTGACCGATACGCCTCTGCCTCCCCCTCCGCGCGGAACGGATACGCCTGTCGGAGCGCCCAGGTCATCGAATGCGACCCCTCCGCGGACCCCGATAATGACGGACACGCCTCCGATGGACGGACCTCCTCCCCACGATGAGATCCCTCGCCCATCGCTGCCCGCGACGCCCCTTTAACCGATGAGCGGTGCGACCCGTTCGAGGATCGCGTCCCGCATCGCCTCAGCCGAGGTCCGGTCCTCTGCCTCGACCATGACCCGCACGATCGGCTCCGTCCCTGAACGGCGGACGAGCGCCCAGGTCTTTCCCTTCGAGATCCGGACTCCATCGGTCCGGTCGGCCGAGAAGTCGGGGAATGCGGCCTCGACAGCGGCGATCACCTCGTCCGGCCGCTCCGTGCGAATTCGCTTATTGATGAAGTGATACGGCGGCAGCTCGTCCACCAGCGCCGAGAGCGACCGACCTTCTTCGGCGAGAAGCCCGATCATCATTGCAGCGGTCATGCCTCCGTCGCGGCAGAACTGGTGGTCGGGGTAGATCAGCCCGCCGTTCCCTTCGCCGCCGAACGCGACCGGAATGCCGGCCGCGATCAGTCCGAGCATGGTTCGGGCCACATAGATCGACCCGACCCGCGTGTACCGGACCGTGCAGCCGGTCTCGGCGGCCACATCCTCGATCAGCTGCGAGGTTGAGACAGGCGTTACGATCACGCCCTTCCGCTGCCGGCAGACATGGCGAGCGACCAGGGCAAACTCGCGGTTCTCTTCAAGATATCGGCCGCGGTCGTCAACGAAGACTGCACGGTCCGCATCGCCGTCATGGGCCACGCCGAACGCGGATCCGGTTGTGAGGACAAGCTCGGCGAGGGGTTGGAGCCCGTCCGCCGTCGGCTCGGGCATCCGGCCCGGAAAGGTGCCGTCCGGCCTGTCGTTGATCGCACGGACCTTACAGCCCATGCGTGAGAGCAGGTCGGGCGTGGTCAGGGCCGCCGGGCCGGAGCCCGGGTCGACTGCGACGGTCATGCCCGCCCCGATCTCCGATGGAAAGTGCGCGAGGATGCCGTCGAGGTAGCGCCCGACCAGCTCCGGCGCTGCTTGCTCTGTTCCGAGTCCGCGCCAGTCGGCGAGAGCATACTCTTCGCGGACGAGCCGGCCCTCGAGGGCGATCACCTCCGCGTCCCCCATCTCGGTTCCGTCACGCTCGACGATCTTGACCCCGTTGTATTCCGGAGGATTGTGCGAGGCCGTGATCATCGCGCCAGCCGCGAAGGTGTCGCGAACGATATACTGGAGGGCCGGCGTGGGCAGTACGCCGCAGTCGACCACGTCGCAGCCGGCGGCGAGCAGCCCGGCCTTCAGTGCGTGCGTGAGGATGGGGCCGGAGGTCCGGGTATCTCGTCCAATTGCGATCGTGCCCGGCCGCATCGATGCGAGTGCCTGTCCGATCCGGAGCACCAGCCCCGGTGTCATCGACTCTCCCACGACGCCGCGCACACCATTTGTCCCGAAGAGCTGCTTCTCCTCCATCATCGGCCTCCTGACCCTGTTGTACCGCCTGCCCCTGCGACAAGCTCGGCGAACGCCGCACTTCCGCCGACGGAGTCGCGGGCGATCAGCGCCAACACTATTGTCCCCGCTCCTGCATAGACCCTGCCGTGGACCCCGATCGCGACAACGCCGGGCATGGACGCACAACGGGACTCGAGCCGCTCGAGAGCTGCACAGTCCGCGGCGAACGCCGGCGCGACGCCGAGGGTCGCGCTGCACTCGAAGGCGCCGGTTATTCCCGCTCGCTCTCTGCAAATTCTGAGCAGTCCGCCGGGAGAGACGTAGTCGTCGAACCGGTCGAGCGCGTCGATCACCTCGTGCGCAACCGGGTTCCGGAGCACGCACCGGTCCGAGGGGAGGTCTCCGATCACCACCTTTGCGAATGGCTCGGACTTGAATCCCTCGACGAGCGCGAGTCCGCAGCCTGAATCCGAAAGCCGATCGAGCGCGGCAAAGAGGGTGTCGCCCCGCAGCACGGTGACGCCCTTCGCGGCGTCGATTCCGACTACTGCGCGGACGCCCCGCTCGTAGAACCGGGTCGTGTCCCGCCCGGGGTCGAGTGTGAACGGATGCACTCCGCCAAGGTGCTTGACCACGCCGATCACGAGACTGGGCGGTGCCGCTCCGATCACCTCCTCGATCAGGGTCGTCTTGCCCGTCCCGGACCAGCCCGCGAATTGGACGACCTTCATTCCTCCTCCTCGCGCCCCCGCGTCTCAAGCAGGGTCTGCGCCGCGAGGCCGACCGAGCGCATGATCGTCGCAATCCTGTCCTCGATGTCGAGCTCGTCATCGACGGCGAGGCTCGTCCCCTCGACCTCAAGAAGGAAGCGGGCGATCTCGCTCGCCTCGAAGAGGATATCGTCGAGCTCCTCGGTGGTGAAGAAGCCGCACATCGCCCCGTAGAAGAAGGTGGCGCCAGACTTCCGAACTTTCTTTTTAAACGAGTTCCTGGCCTGATTGACAGCCTGTGGCGAATACGGCTCGGTCATGAATGGCACGAGCTCGGGGAGGTGCCGGCCGATGAAGGTCATCTCCGCCCCGGAAGTGGTCCGAAAATCGGCGCAGAGCCGGGCCAGCGCCCATTCGCGGGCAGTGATATAGGTATGCCTGCGCAGGAACCGGTTCACCTTCTCGTAGGCAGCGCCGTCCACCTTGCGGAACTTGGCGTAGCGGGCGACCTCGTCCTGATCGAATCCGGCTGCCATGCGATCAATCACTTGGCGGTGCAGGGCAAAAAAGGATCAGAGCGAGAAGCAATACGGGGATGGATCTTGTGCGGGGCATGGATGGGATCTCCGAGAACGTGGGATGAGCAAGGAGACTGGAGCGGTTGTGTTGGTGTAAACGATCCGGATCGCTCACGGCGTGCACACAGACGATCTCCAATTTCCAATGAAGATGCAAAGAGATCGTCCGGCCTTCCGTAGCGGCGCAGCCGGCGGAAGTCGGCCTTCGGTGGATCCGCACGTATTAATAGATTCGACACCCATGTATCTGAGCACGACGCCACAGCTGTCCCGGTAGGGTAGTGGACATCCTAGAAGCTTGCGGAGCTTTTGACCCGGGTTCAAGTCCCGGCCGGGGCGTCTCTCCATTTCTCAACTCGCTGATCCTCCAAACTATCCGCCGTTCCTGTCGCTATCGACGCGTTCAGGTTCGCGGATCGTCGGGGCCCGACCCCGACTTCGGTATATCGCCGTGGTTTCTGCGAACCCCGGCTCACGATCTCACCATCGATGCGATCGGAGTGCCCTCACCGATCTTCACGAGACGCCGGTGTAACCGGAACCTTCAAAAAGAAGCGGGCGCATCTGACAGGGTACCGAAGGTTCCGCCATGGTCTTCTTCATCGACCCCTTCTACATCATCTTCGTCCTGATCCCGACGATTGTGATCTCCGCGGGCGTCCAGCTCTGGCTCCGCTCGACGTATAGCAAGTGGTCGAGGGTAGCCAACCATGCCGGCCTCACCGGCCTCCAGGTCGGCCAGGCGCTCTTCGGCCGGACGGGGCTCCAGCCGATCCCCCTCCAGACGACGCCGGGCCAGCTCACAGACCACTTCGACCCGTCCGCGAACGTGGTTCGCCTCTCGCAGGGCATCGCCGCCACGCCGTCGGTCGCGTCGATGGCTGTGACTGCCCACGAGCTCGGCCATGTCCAGCAGCACCAGACCGGATCCGGACTGATGAAGCTCAGGACCGCACTCGTCCCGGCCCTGCGCTTCAGCCCGACCCTTTCGTACATCTGCATCCTCCTCGGCCTGATCCTGGGTATCGCCGGGCTCTTCTACCTCGGGATCTTCTTCTTCGGCCTGATGGTGATCTTCACGGTCATGACCGTCCCGGTCGAGTTCGATGCCTCCCGCCGGGCCTTCCGCCTCCTCGACCAGGCCGGTCTGCTCGTCGACGATAACGACCGGCGCGGCGCCCGCGCGATGCTGACCGCCGCCGGATTCACCTACGTGGCAGCCGCCGTGACCTCGATCCTGCAGCTCCTCTACTACATCTCGCTCTCGCGCCGGTGACGGCGCGCTGCGAGATCTCTTGCCGCTTCGGCTCGATGGGGCTCGTCGACCGGTCCCCCTCGATGACCACACTATGCACGGGGTCGAGCCTTACGGCCGATTCTGATCGGTCCGGGTGTATACTCGAAGCCCGACCGCTCGCGGACAAAAGACGATCGGAGAGTTGAACGCCGTATGAAAAGAGAGAAGGTGGAACGGAAAGGAGGACCGGGGTGGGGGCTGCTATTCCTAATCCACCTTTTCGAGAATCCCCGCGACGACCCGGGCCGATCCTGGCAACGTTGGCCTTCATCGAGCAATCCCGGCGAGGCTCGGTGACCCTATTCGGACACGATACGAACGATCTCGGGAGCCGTTGCCCGGACCTCGCGCGGCAGGTTCGACGTGCCGATTCCGCGCGTCACGTACATCACTGCGTCCCCCATTGAATTTTCTCCCGAGAGTCCGAGCCGATCCGCCACGCCGGCGGGCAGGAACTGTCCGCCATGGGTGTGGCCGGCAAGGATCAGGTCCGCGTCCCATGGAGCAGCGCAGTCCGGCTCGTGAATCATATAGATTGTGAAGGCGTCTGTCGATTCCAGCACCGGTGGCTTCGCGCGACCAGCCCATCCGTCATCGAGGCCGACAAGGCGGACGGGCTTTCCATCGATCTCGAGATCGACCGACTGGTTCCGGAGTACGTGCACGCCATTTGCCTCGAGCGCGGCCGCGACACGGTCCGCATAGGCTGCGTCGGCCGTTCCATCGTTGAGTCTGGCGAGGTCATAGTCAGCCACCGAAAGCCGGGTCTGACGGATCTGGGTCAGTTTCTTCACGAGGGTCGTCGCCTTGTCGCCCGACCGATAGTCGTGGTTCCCGAGGATGGCGTAGGTCGGCGCATCCAGTTCGCTCCACACCGACTGGATCGCAAGGTCGTCGTCGCTCCCGAAGACGAAGTCGCCGCCGATCAACACCAGCGAGGGGTGCATCGCGTTGATCTCGCGGATCGTCTCCCGTATCAGAGGCATGTTCTCCTCACGGACATGGGGATCGGCGATGAATACAATCCCGTCGGGTGCGCCCGTGATGTCGAGATCGGTCACCTCGGGATTTCGATGTTCGACCAGGAATGCCCCGAACGAAGCCGAGAGGACCGAGAGGATGAGGGTGACCGAGAAGAACCGATTCAGATGCGGTATACGCGGCGCAACGGTCATCGGCTAGTATGGATCGGAGGAGATATAAGCGATTCGTATAACGGCAAACGATTGCGAATTACTGTCCACTCGGCGCCGCGCAGCATGGATTCTCGCTCCCCACCGATGTCTCGACCGCTTCACCGTCGGATGGAGGCGAGCAGCCCGCATCCCCCGCGGCAACCACCACGCCGCGCCGAGTGTGGGTACGACGATCAGCGTGAAGAAAGCGATCGGCTCGACCGACCAGTTCATCCGATGGAGCAGCCGTACAATCGATGGGCAGAGCAGGGCAACCGCGAACCGGGAGGCGGTTTTCCCCCGCCATATTACAGTAAGGGTAGGGGTCGTCGTACCTGGTGAACACATACCCGCGGTATGGAGGAGAGCGAAACGCGATACGGAAGCGGGCGCCCAAGGGGATAAGATGTGTGCCTTCATCCCGGACGCGATCGGCGCGAGTATGATTGAGAACGGGACGGCGCCAGTAATCGCGACTGGCACAGTGCTGACGATGGATTCACGGCAATCATCTCAAAGACCTGCCGTCGATACCAACCGCACCTGAGGATTTCTGGAAGATAAAACTATCAGTACCCACGGGTGAAGAGGGGCCCGGACCGACCCCTCAGAGGTCTCTGAAGATGCAATACCCCGCTCCACCGAGAATGGTTTATATTTAATGAATTGGTATGAGGATGACAGGCGACACCGGGCTGCCGACCGTGAAACCGCATGCAATCGACCATCCCTTCCTTCGAAGAGTTCCTGAGTACGCAGAGTGTCCAGATACCTCTGGGGGGGTTCATTCTGAACCTGTTCCTCGCCACGGTTCTCTCGCTGCTCGTCGGATTCGTCTATGTCCGGTACGGAACGGCTCTCTCGAACCGCCGGGCGTTCGGGCGCAACTTTCTCCTGATCGCGGTCACGACGATGTTCATCATCACCGTGGTCAAATCTTCGCTCGCGCTCTCGCTCGGACTGGTCGGAGCGCTCTCGATCGTCCGGTTCCGGACTGCGGTCAAGGACCCCGAGGAACTCGCTTTCATTCTTATCGCGATCGCGATCGGCCTGGGACTCGGTGCCGATCAGCGAGCGATCTCGGTCGTTGCGACCCTCTTTCTGATCGTGCTCGTGCTTGGAAGGCACCGGTTCTCTCGCCGCCCCGGTGAGGATGTCGGCATGCACCTCTCGGTCGTGGCTCGGGGACCGGACCATGACGGCCTCGAACCGCTGGTCGAGGTCGTCCGGCGGTACAGCCCCGGCGCCACGCTTCGCCGATTTGATGAGAACGACGACCAGCTCGAGGCCCTCTTCCTCGTCCATCTCCCGGACTTCGAACAGCTTGCGGCCCTTCGCCGGGAGATCGCCGCCCTGCCCGGCGAGCACGAGGTCGCCTTCCTCGACCCCGAACTGAGGTAATTCATGCGCCTGGGCGAACGACCCGACCCCGCAATGGATCGTGTCCGGGGGTTCCTGCGGCAGACGTATACCCGGTTGAGTCGCCGCGGTCCGCGACTTGTTCTCTTCACTCTGCTGCTCCTGCTCGCGGGTGGCGTCGGGGTCGCCGGGGGCATAGCCCTGGCGGGCTTCTTTGGCTCGCTCGACAACCCCGATGCCTCGAATGGCCTCATCCTGGCCACCGCGGGTTTCACACGCACACTCGGGCTCTATCCTCACGAGGTATTACTGATCGCCTCCGGGATCAGGGACGTGAACGTCGACCTGCCCTCGCACGTCGTCCAGGGGGTATTTTCGAACCCTGCGCGGATCGAGCTGGACATCGCCGAGATCGACTATCAGCGTCTGGCATACGAACGAGAGGTGGCGCTGCGGCAGGGGATCTGGTTGCCGTCCGACGCGGACTACGTCCCGATAACGATCCGATGTGGAGATCAGACCCTTCACGGCAAGGCCAGGCTCAAGGGGGACTGGTACGATCACTGGTATGGCGAGAAGTGGTCGCTCAGGTTCAAACTCGACGGCGACGACCGCCTGAACCACATGCGCGAGTTCGCGATTCAGGCCCCCTTGACGCGCAACTATATGGCCGAATGGCTCTTTCAGCAGGCGCTCGCTCGTGAAGAGCTCTCGGGACTTTCGTACGGATTCGTGGACGTGACGATCAACGGGAGATCGATGGGGACCTATGCGATCGAGGAGGCGTTCGATGACGCGATCACGTCGTACAACCATGAACTCCCGGGGCCGCTCGTCCGGTTCTCGGACAACGAATTCTGGGCGTCTCGAGTGGCGAATAAGGAGATGCCGGATGCGTACCAGACGGTCGTCCTGGACGCCTTCGGAGGGAACGGAACAAACGCGGGTTACTCCGAAATCGAGACCGCGGCTGCTCTTCGTCTCCTCGAACAATGGCGCAACGGCGAGGTTCCGACGCGGGATGCCTTCGACATCGAACGGACCGCGCGCTACTTTGCGCTTTCCGATCTCCTCGGCAATCTCCATGGCGACATCTTCCATAATATGCGCTTCTACTACAACCCGACCAGCGCCCGCCTCGAGCCCGTGGGCCACGACGCGAACGCGGGCGAGGTGATCCAAGAGATCAAGGGACTGACAGCCGATCCGTACCTCCGCCTCTTCTTCGACGACCCCCAGCTCACCGAGCGCTATCTCACGGAACTCGATCGGGTCAGCGCTGACGGATACCTCGAAGCCCTTTTCGCGGAGCTCGAACCCGGGATCCAGGCAAACATCTCTATCATCTACCGGGACCAGCCGTTCTACTACCTCGATCGCCAGCCGTACTACGAGAACCGGGCAATTATTCAGCGGACGTTGCACCCCTATCGAGCCGTCAGCGCCTACGTCAACGGGAGCTCCAAAGCCGGACCCTCGATCGATCTTGGTGCCTCGCAACCGGTACCGGTCGAGGTCACGGCCGTACTCGCGGGGGGGATCCGCGCTGTACCGGTTGGGGGGAGCCTGCAGTTCCCCGGAAAGGTGCCGGGGGAGCCGGTTCGATACCAGACGGTGGCATTCATGCCCCCGAGCGGGGATGTATGGGATGCGACGGCTCCAATTGAAGTGGAGTGCCGGATTCTCGGAACGACCGAGCTGCGATTCGAGAACGTCGCGTCGACCCCCAGGCTGCCGGGCGCGGCGGATGCGGGAGCGCTCATGCGCCTTCCCTCGAACGCGGAGAGCATTCCGTTCGCCGTGACCGACGACGCCCGCCGCACGGTCTCTCTCCTTCAGGGAAGTCACCGACTCGCCGAACCCCTGATCGTACCCGAGGGCTATACGCTCAGATGCGGACCGAACACCACCCTCGACCTGGTGCAGAACGCATCGGTCGTCGCGCGCGGTCCTCTCGACTGGGTAGGAGGTGAGGAGTCCCCCATCACGGTCCGTTCGACCGATGGGACCGGGGGCGGTGTGATCGTAATCCGAGCGAGAAATCTCTCGACCGTCGTCAACGCCCGGCTCGAACCTCTCGCATCGCCCGGTGCAGGGGAGGGGCCCGGGGCTGCAATGACCTTCCTCGAAAGTCCTGCGGTCTTCGCCGGGGTCTCGATGAAGGGTGGCCGGACCGCCCCCCTTCTCCGTCTGGAGGACAGCCCCTTCAACGTCACCGGATCGGTGTTCTCCGGC
This sequence comes from Methanospirillum sp., assembly GCA_039679395.1. Lineage (GTDB taxonomy): Archaea > Halobacteriota > Methanomicrobia > Methanomicrobiales > Methanospirillaceae > UBA288. The sequence continues at coordinate 43,540 of JBDKUZ010000066.1, forward strand.
GGATCGGGCCCGGCAGTCTCTGTCGAGTATTCGAGGGGGAACTTCAGCCAGACCCTCATCGCGAATGGATCAGGCCTCCGTGTCTCCGGGAGTGTTGTCGGGCTGGAGCGCTGCCACTTCGAGGATGTCGAAGGCACAGCCATCCTGGCCGAGCGCGAGAGCACGCTCTTCGGGATCGGTATAACCTGTACTGCTGCCGGCACTGCTCTCGCGAGCGAAACGGGCTCGACGGCCACTGTCGACGACCTCGCTGTTCGCGATGCGACCGTGGGAGTTCGCGCCGGAAAGGGCGAGACGGGGTACCAGGCCGGCACGGTTCAACTCCGCTGGGCGAGTTCCTCCAACGTGACCGCACCGTACCAACGGGAGGGAGAGGGGTCCATCACGATCGACGGTCGGAGGCCGGATCGATGATCCGCGCCTCCGAACCCGAGCGGAAGTGGCGGTACGAGCGAAAGTACCCGCAGGAAATTTATTCGCTGGCCGAGGTGGAACTGCTCGTGCGGCTGCATCCCGCGCTCTTCATCGAAGCCCACCCGCCGAGATGGGTGAACAGCCTCTACTTCGACACTCCCACGCTAGGCGGACTTGCGGACTCGGTCGATGGCCAGCGCGACCGAGTGAAGGTGCGAATACGCTGGTACGGCGAAATGAAACGACGGATCAAGTCGCCTGCGATCGAGTTCAAGCGAAAGCGCGGCCGTCTGGGTTCGAAAGATCGGTATGATCTCGCGCCCATCGACTTCAAAAACGGCATTGCTCCGTCGCAGGAGAATCTCGAGGGACGTCCGCCGCTGCCGGACGATATCCAATCGGCGCTCCGGCTCCTGGTGCCCGTCAGCCTCGTGCGATACCGTCGCCTGTATTACCTCTCCGCCGACCGCCGGTTCCGACTCACGGTCGATGCGGATCTCTCGTTCTACCGGGTTCTTCCCGGCTCGCGACGGCTCGTCCGGCTGCCGGATACGTTCCGCGGGACCGTGGTCGAGGTCAAGTACGGGTCGGACGACGATGAGGCAGCGCGACCCGTGCTCGAGGCCCTGCCGTTCCGGTGGTCCAGGTTCTCGAAGTACTGCGCTGCGTTCGAGGAGGTCTGACGCCAGATCCGCAGGATTATCGCCTGCGACACCCAACCGATCTCCGTGACAGCGCGTCCGTACCGTTTCGCCCGCCGCATGGCCGCGGTCCCGCCGTCGTTTCTCGGCACGCTCTTCGCCGTCTCGGCCGACCCCTCCGTGATCTCGTTCGCCGGGGGTTTGCCAGCCTCCGCGGTCCTCGATGCAGCCGGGATCGCGGAGGCGGCGGCCGACGTGCTCGCGGACGAGGGTCCGGCAGCCCTGCAATACTCAACCACCGACGGATACCGCCCGCTCCGTGAGTTCATCGCCGACCGCTACCGCCGGCGCGTCGGCCTCGACGTGACCGCCGCGAACATCCAGATCGTGAACGGATCGCAGCAGTGCCTCGACCTTGTTGCAAAGTGCCTCGTCGATCCCGGCGACACCGTCGCGATCGAGGCGCCCGGGTACCTCGGCGCGATCGAGGCCTTCAGCCTGTACGAGCCGCAGCTCGTGGCTATCTCTGTCGGCGAGGGCGGACCCGACGTCGCGGCGCTCGAGCAGGTCGTGGACCGCGACCACCCGAAGTTCTTCTATGCGATCCCGAACGCGCAGAACCCGTCGGGTTTGACATACCCCGACAATACGAGAAAGGCCGTGGCAGATCTCCTCGACGGTTCGGAGACGCTTTTGTACGAGGATGACGCTTTCGGCGAGCTCTTCTTCGACGGTCGGCCACGGCGACCGATCGGTGCGGACCTTCCCGGCCGAGCGCTCCTCTCGGGCTCGTTCTCAAAGGTACTTGCGCCCGGCATGCGCTGTGGCTGGATCGTCGCACCCGAGGAGGTGCTCGCACAGTTCAACGTCGCAAAGCAGGCGGCCGACCTCCACTCGAACCACCTCTGCCAGCTCGTGCTCCACCGCTGGCTCACGACCCGCGATCTCGACGGGCAGTGCCGCAGGGTCGCCCGGATTTACGAAGAGAACTGCCAAGCGCTCGTCGATGAACTCGACGATCGATGCCCCGAACTCGGTCACACCACCCCCGAAGGAGGCATGTTCATGCTCGCGCACCTGCCTCGCGGCATCTCATCGCTGGCTCTCTTCGAGGAGGGGGTCCGGCAGGGCGTGGCCGTGATGCCGGGACCGCCGTTCTTCCTCAAGGGCGGCGACGATGTGATCCGCCTCAACTTCTCGAACACCGATCCCGAACGGTGTGCAGAGGGAGTCGACCGGCTCGCCAAGGCGCTCGCGGTCTTCAGGTGAGCCTGTCCGCCCGGCTCGACCACGGCGGCAGAAGGTATTTATCCCGGTCCCGAGGAATCCAGGGCATGCAGATCGAACACGTCGACGGCCGGGATCAAGGGAAAGTCATGCTGTACGCTCTCTCCACCTGCGGCTGGTGCGCCAAGACCAAGCAGCTCCTGACCGATCTCGGAGTCGCCTTCGATTACCTCTACGTCGATAAGGTCGGCCCCGACGAGCAGAAGGCTGTCGTCGAGGAGGTCGAGAAGTACAACCCCTCCCTCTCCTTCCCGACCGTCGTGATCGGCGATAGGACGATCGTCGGGTTCAGGGAGGACGAACTTCGGGGGGCGCTCGCGTGAGCGAGCCCGGACCCGTCACCGACGAGGAGCTCGACCGGGTCTACTGCGAGATCGAACACGCCGCCGAATCGGCCGGGTACCATCTCAACCCCGACGAGGCGTTCACGAAGGGACTCGTCCGGGGCCTGATGGAGAACGAGCGGCGGTACGGCTACCGTTCCTGCCCCTGCCGCCTCGCGATGGGTTCGAAGGAGGCAGACCTCGACATCATCTGCCCCTGCGACTACCGCGATCCGGACCTCGCCGATTATAACGCCTGTGACTGCGCCCTCTACGTCTCGCAGGGAGTCCAGCAGGGGGAGCAGACGGTCGGCGCGATCCCCGAGCGTCGGCCGCCCCGGGCAGAGCGCGAACAGGCCAGGGCCGAGACGGGGAAGGCGGCCGGCGAGATCGGGGGCCTCCCGTTTCCGGTCTGGCGGTGCGGGGTCTGCGGCTACCTCTGCGCCCGCGGCGAGCCCCCGCTCCAGTGTCCCATCTGCAAGGTGGGGAAGGAGCGGTTCGGCCGGTTCCTCTAATCTTTTTCCGGGGGCCTGATTCATCGAAAGCATCGGGGCCGGCTATCAACTCCGACCCGAGCCCGTGCTACCCGTTCTCCTCAAAAACCTCTTTACCTTCCCGCGGGTAGTGATGGGTATGGCAGACAGAGTCACGGTCGAGGTTGTCGGCTTCTCGTACTCCGAGTGCGGACCGTTCCCCTGCGATGAGAACAGGACCTGCGGCCTTGAGAATTGCGCGCCGTACGGCGCGCTCAAGGCCGCCTTCGACGCGTTGAAGGAGCGACTTCGCGCCGACTACGGCGACCGGGTCGAGGCGAAGCTGACGCTCCTCGACAATGGCGTGCCCGAGCATGTGAAGGCGATCATCGAACGCGAGTCCCCGCCGCTCCCGCTCGTGCTGATCAACGGCCGGTGGCGGCCGATCGGGCGGATCTCGGTGGGTCCGATCGAAAGGGAGATCGAGGCCGCCCTCAACGCATGAGGCCCAATTCGGATCAGGGGACCGGCGAGAGTTCGCCGGTGCCGATATTGAAATAGAGGGCGTGGAGCTGGACGCGACCATCTTCAACAGCCGCCTTTACGATCGGGTAGTTCTTGAGATGCTCCATCTGGAGTCTCACGTTCTCCTGAACAATCTCTTCTATCCGCGCCTTCTTTCCGTCTTCATCCGTGGGCATCGGTTGCCGCGAATCGACCCGCTCCTTCGCGGGCATCGCGTTCGAGATCCAGAAGGGGATATAATGGTCGTGCTCGAGGTTTGCGTCGAGAGCCTTGCAGGCGCCGCAGTCCGAGTGGCCGCAGATCACGATGTCCTTCACCTTCAGGTGGTTGATCGCGTACTCGAGCACAGTCGCAAAGTTCCAGTCGTAGTTCGGGACGACATTGCCGATATTCCGGTGGATGAAGATCTGGCCGGCCCTGGCGTTCGTGATCCGTTCCGGGGCGACTCGCGAGTCGGAACAGCCGATCCAGAGCACGCACGGCTTCTGTTGCGATGCCAGCGTACGATAATACTCTCGCTGTTCGGTGAACTCGGTCTCGCGCCACTGTCTGTTGCCATCGATGAATCGGTCGATCATGCCATGAGATCCTCGTCGCAGATGACGAATACTTGTTGTTGATCCGCGGCTGGAAAAAATGTTTGGCAGGAGAAAGGACGCGGGGGGATTTCTTCTACGGTTACCGTTGCACTGCGCCGAGATCCGCCTGCTCGACCGTCCGTGCGTAGCGGGCGAGCAGGCCCGAGAGCTCCTTCTCAAGAGGCACCCACGTACTTCGTCGGCGGTCGAGCTCGGCATCGTCGACGAGCAGGTCGAGGCGCCGCTCGTGGAGGTCGACCCGGATCGTGTCGCCGTCCGCGACGAGCCCGATCGGCCCTCCCGCGGCGGCCTCGGGCGCGATGTGACCGATGCAGGGGCCACGCGTTCCGCCTGAGAACCGGCCGTCGGTCACGAGCACGACCCGTGTGTACCCGAGCCCCATCAGGGCCGAGGTCGGCGAGAGCATCTCGGGCATGCCCGGCCCGCCCCGCGGTCCCTCGTATCGGATCACGACTACGTCCCCCTCTCGGACCTGGCCCGAGAGGATCGCGGCCATCGCAACCTGTTCGCCGTCGTAGACGCGGGCCGGTCCTTCGTGGCGCCACATCGCATCCGGGACTGCGGCGGATTTGACCACCGCCCCATCGGGCGCGAGACTGCCCCGCAGGGTCCTGAGCCCCCCCGCCGCGTGAACGGGGTCGTCCATCGGCCGGATGACCTCGTCGTCCAGGACGCGGGCATGCACCCCGATCTGGTGGACGGAGTGCCCCGAGACCGTCGGGAGGTCCGCGACGAGCGGTAGCAGTCGGGCGAGAACCGCAGGGATGCCCCCGGCCCTGTAGAGCCGCTCCATCGAGTACGGTCCCCCCGGCAGCATCGCGGCGATATGCGGGACCGTCTCGGCGATCTCGTCGAAGTCCGAGAGCGAGAGCGGCACACCGGCCTCGGTCGCGACCGCGAGAAGGTGAAGGACCGTGTTCGTCGATCCTCCGAGGGCCATGTCGACCCGGATCGCGTTCCTCATCGATTCCAGCGTGACGATCTGCCGCGGGGTGACACCCTCGCGAACGAGCCCGACGGCCCGTTCCCCCGTCTCGCGGGCGAGCCGGAGTTTATTCGCGTCGACCGCAGGAGTCGCAGCCGTTCCGGGGAGGGACATCCCGAGCGCCTCGGTGATGCAGGCCATGGTATTCGCCGTGTACAGCCCCTGGCACGAGCCGCATCCGGGCATCGCCGAGCACTCGAGCTCGCCGAGCGCTTCCTCGCTTATGGTGCCGGCCGCGACCTTTCCGACCGCCTCGAAGACCGAGATCAGCGAGAGGTCGCGTCCTCCAAGGCAGCCTTCGAGCATGGGGCCGCCAGTCAGCACGATCGTCGGGATGTTGCACCGCACCGCGGCCATCAGCATTCCCGGCACGATCTTGTCGCAGGTTCCGATACAGACGAGCCCGTCGAAGCGGTGGCTCTGAACGATGATCTCGATCGAGTCCGCGATGTTCTCGCGCGACGGCAGCGAGTACCGCATCCCCTCGTGGCCCATCGCGATCCCGTCGCAGACCCCGATCACCCCGAACTCGAACGGCACACCGCCGCCAGCAGCGATCCCCTCGCGGACGCGCTCCGCGAGCTGGCGCAGGTGGACGTGTCCCGGCACGACTGTGGACCAGGCGTTCGCAATCCCGATGAAGGGCCGCTCCATCTCCGCGCCGGTCAGACCGAGCGATCGGAGGAGCGACCGGTTCGGGGCCCGCTGGTACCCGACCTTCAGCTCGTCACTCCGCATGGCATGAGGGTGCGGCTCGTCCCGGCAAAAGTCTATTGATCCTCGAGTAGAATCTCGCCCGCGTCCGCGTCCACGGTCGCCACTGTATCGTCAGGGAAGTCCGCGATCGGCCGTTCCGGTCGATCCACGAGCGGGATCCCGGCGATCAGCGCGCCTGCCGCGATGATCATCTCCGACTCCTCGTTGATGATCGCGGCTGGTGCCACCCCGTTTCGGGCGAGCCCGTAGAGGACGTACGAGCCCACGGTCGATCCCTTTCCATGCGGGAAGACGAGAACCCTGCCCGCGATCGACCGCCCGTGCAACGGATGGCCCGGTTCGATCACCGTTCCCGTCGCCGGATCCACTCCGCCGAGAAACGAGAGCGGAGCGTCCGTCACGAGTAGGGGGCCGGTACCGACCCCTTTTCCGATTCCGCGCGCCCGGATTATCACTTCCACACCACATAAATGTCTTGACTCCTCATCATATCTTGATATGGACGACACCGTGCTGAACAACATCCACCCGCGGAGCGAGATCAACCTCCAGCTGGAGCTTCAGCAGATGGAGGCCCAGTATCTTGACCTGAAGATGAAGTTCGACATGCTGCAGAAGGAGAACGCCCATCTGCGCAAGGAGAACAACCAGCTCAAGAGGATGCCGCTCTTCGTCGCAGTCGTGGTGGATATGCTCGGCAACGGTGAGATCTACCTGCGGCAGCAGGGAAACAACCAGGAGTACCTGACCCACGTCGACGAGGACCTGTACCGCACGATCAAGCCCGGTACGAAGGTCGCGGTCAACAACTCCCTCTCGGTCGTCCGCGTCGTCGGCAACATCTACGACTCGCGTGTTCGCGTCATGGAGCTCGACGCGTCGCCCGACGTTACATTCGAGCAGGTGGGCGGGCTCATCGCGCAGATCGAGGAGGTCCGCGAGGCGGTCGAGTACCCATTGACCAAGCCCGAGATCTTCGAGCGAATCGGGGTCGAGCCGCCGAAGGGGATCCTGCTCCACGGTTCTCCGGGGACGGGAAAGACCCTGATCGCGAAGGCCGTCGCGCACGAGGCGCAGGCGACTTTCATCCGGATGTCGGGCTCGGAGCTCGTCCACAAGTACATCGGCGAGGGCGCGCAGCTCGTCCGCGAGCTCTTCTCGCTCGCCCGCGAGCGGGCGCCCTCGATCGTCTTCATCGACGAGATCGACGCGGTCGGGTCGATTCGCACGAATGACGGAACCTCCGGCTCGGCCGAGGTGCAGCGGACGCTCATGCAGCTTCTGGCCGAGATGGACGGCTTCAATACGCGCGGCGATGTTCGAATCATGGCCGCGACGAATCGTGTGGACATGCTCGACCCCGCACTCCTCAGGCCCGGTCGGTTCGACCGCGTGATCGAGATTCCGCTCCCGGACTCGGCGTCCCGGTACGAGATCCTGCGAATTCATTCTTCGCGGATGCACCTGGTCGGCGTCCGGCTCGACCGGATCGCAGAGCAGACCGAGGAGTTCTCGGGCGCCGAGCTCCAGGCCGTCTGCCGCGAGGCCGGGATGATCGCGGTCCGCCGCGAGGCGCTCTCGGTCACGCACGCGGACTTCCTCGCCGCGGTCGCGAAGGTCCGGGCCGATACGATCAAAGACGACCGGATGTATCGCTGAGGGGCGCGCCATGCGCCTCCTCTTTCTTCCCAAGGAGGGGCTCGACCTCTTTCAGATCCTGCTCGACTCGGAGACGAGCCGGCGAGTTCTCCGCTTCTACCACCCTCGCCGCTCCCCTTTCGGCGTCGCGGTGGAGGTGGCGACCCTCTCCTCGGGACTCTCGCTCGTCTCGGAGCTCCGGTGGTACGTTCGCCGCTACGTCTCGGGCGCCCTCTTCGAGGTCGCGCCGGGCCGGTACGCAACCCTCGGGCTCGCGTCCCAGGTCTACT
>JBDKUZ010000067.1:0-23551 GCA_039679395.1 Methanospirillum sp.
CCTCGCCCCGCCGGACGTCGCCGCCCGTCACCTCCAGGCGGAAGGCCGGGTACGACTTCGTCATCCGGGGGAACGAGAAGAGGAGCTCGCGCTCGCTCCCCTTGGTGTGCGCCCGCTTCTCGAAGACGACCGAGTGGTCGCGGAAGCGGACGTTCTCCTCGGCGAGATACCCCTCGAGGTACTGGTTGATCCCGACCCGGACCCCCTTCGGCCGGGTCACCACGCCGAAGACCGCGGGCGTGCCGTACCCGACGTGGACCGTGTCCGCGAGCATGTCCAGGATCGCGAGGTCGTGCTCGACGATCACCACCGGGCGCGAGGTCGCGAGCTCGCGCACGAGCCGGGCCACGACCATCCGCTGGTACACGTCCAGGAACGGCGTGCACTCATCGAGGAAGTAGAAGTCGGCCTCGCGGGCGAGGCACGCGGCCACCGCGACCCGCTGGAGCTCGCCGCCCGAGAGCGTGCCGATGGTCCGATCCGCGATCGGTCCGAGGCCGAGCGCCTCCACGTATCCGGCAAGTTCACCGCGCTCGTCCGTCGTCCTCAGGAGTTCGTCGACCGTGCCGGAGAAGACCTTCGGGATCTGGTCGATGTACTGCGGTTTGACCGCGACCTTCATCTGCTTCTTCGCGACCCGCGATAGGTACTCGAAGAGCTCGGTCCCGGTGTACCCCTTCAGGACTTCGTCCCAGCCGACCTCGCGGTCGAAGATCCCCAGGTTCGGGCGGAGCGTCCCCGAGAGGATCTTGACCGAGGTCGACTTCCCGATCCCGTTCGGGCCGAGGAGGCCCGTGACCTTCCCCTCCACCGGCGTGGGCAGGCCGTAGAGGACGAACCCGTTCTGGCCGTACCGGTGGGTCGGTCGATCGAGCTCTTCCGGGGTTGAGACGATCTCGATCGCATCGAACGGACACTTCTTGATGCAGATTCCGCAGCCGACGCAGAGCTCCTCCGAAATGAGCGCCCGGCCGTCCTCGCCGAGGATGACGGTCTCGTCTCCCGTCCGGACGCGCGGGCAGTAGGAGATGCACTCGGTGCCGCACTTTCGCGAGTGGCACCGCTCACGGTGAACAACGGCGATTCGCATGAAGACCTACAGGGTGGTGGCGGCCGATGTCGTGAGGAGGATCGTCTGCGTGATGAACCAGAACGCGAAGGTCATGAATCCCTGGTAGAGCCAGTCCTTGGTCGCGAGCGGCGGAGTATCGATCCGGAGCAGGATGAAGAGGTGGCGCTGGACCACGATCGCGGCCGCGAGGATGACGAGACCGAGGAGGGCGTTCGGCTGGACCATATTCGCGTTCGGGGTCCCGCCCAGCACGATCGAGAGCCACCCCGCGAACATGCCGAGGAAGCAGGCCGCGAGCGTCCGCTCGATCCGGTAGAAGTGGGCGCGCTGCTTGTCGGAGCGGACCCGCTCGGCCTTGGCACCGGACCCCGATCTCGGCGTATCGACTGTGGTTTCGGTCATGACACCAGTGAACCTATTTTTTAGGCGTCAGGGCATATGTATCTTGGTATTTAATGGCGACCGCACAGGGGATGAGCGGCGTGGACCTGCTGGCCGTGGTCGCGGACCTCGGGCGGGCCATGCCGCTCTGGATCGGAAAGGTCTATCAGTACGACCAGAAGATGCTCGGACTCCGGCTTAACGGCCAGGAACATGCGCGGTATCACCTGCTGGTCGAGTCAGGCCGCCGCCTCCACCGCGTCCGGATGACTCCCGAGCCCCCGAAGCTGCCGTCATCGTTCGCGATGCTCCTGCGAAAGCACCTCGAAGGTGGGCGAGTGCTCGCGGTCGAGCAGCATGGGCTTGAGCGGATCGTCTCGCTCGAGATCGGGCGGAAGGAGACGAGTTACCACCTGGTCTTCGAGCTCTTCGACGAGGGGAACGTGCTCCTCTGCGACGCGGACTGGAACATCATCAAGCCGCTCTGGCACCACCGGTTCCGTGACCGCGAGGTCGTGCCCGGCGCTGAGTACACGTTGAAAGACCGACCCGCGCCCATCCCCGGCGCCGATGCCTTTCGGAGCCTGCTCGCCGAGTCGGACCGGGACCTGGTCCGGACGCTCGCGACCGGACTTCGGCTCGGCGGGCCGTTCGCGGAGGAGGTCTGCGTCCGCGCCGGGGTCGACCGTACCGCGATGGCGAACGCCGTCGACCCGGCCCCGGTCCACGCCGCGCTCGAGTCCCTGATCCGCGAGGTGGTCGAGAGCCCGCGGCCGGTCCTCGCGGGGAAGGGGGCCTGGCCGGTCCCCCTCGCGGGCATGAAGGTCGAGGCGACGTATCCCACGTTCGACGAGGCCCTCGAAGCGCTCTACCCGCTCGCCCCGCCGCCGGCGGCCGTGGCGAAGACGGAGGCTCTCTCGCGCGAGGAGCGGATCCGCCGGCAGCAGGTCCAGGCCGTGGCCGGGTTCGAGGCGAAGATCGCCCGGTACGAGCGCCTCGCCCAGGCCGTGTACGAGCAGTACACGCTCGCGTCCGAGGTGATCACGACGCTCGCGACCGCGAGCCGGACGCGCTCGTGGCAGGAGATCGCGCGCGTGCTCAAGGATGCGGACAACCCGGTCGCGAAGAGGATCGTCCGGGTCGATCCGGCAACGGCCTCGGTCGAGGTCGACCTCGGCGGCGAGCGTGTGACCCTCTACGTCCGCGAGACGGTCGAGCAGAACGTCGAGCGGCTGTACGACCAGTCGCGGAAGTTCAAGAAGAAGCGGGCCGGGGCGCTCGCCGCGATGGCGGCGGCCCCTCCGAAGGCCGCGCCGAAGGCGGCCGTCGCCGCGAAGCGCGAGAAGCCGCGCTGGTACCACCGGTTCCGCTGGTTCGAGACCTCGGACGGCGCGCTCGTCCTCGGCGGCCGGGACGCGGGCCAGAACGAGGAACTGGTCAAGCGGTACATGGAAGGGAAGGACACCTTCGTCCACGCCGACGTCCACGGTGCCTCGGTCGTGATCGTCAAGGGGCCGACCGAGCGCTGGGACGAGGTGGCGCAGTTCGCGGCTTCGTTCTCGGGCGCGTGGCGAGCGGGGCATCTCACGGCCGACGTCTACGCGACCCGTCCCGACCAGGTCTCGAAGACCCCCGAGGCAGGCGAGTACGTGGGTCGTGGCTCGTTCATCGTCCGTGGCGAGCGGACCTGGTTCCGTTCGGTACCACTCGGCATCGCGATCGGGTACGGCCCCACCGGCGTCATCGGCGGCCCGCCGTCGGCCGTTGCCCCCAGGACCGAGGTCCGGATCGTCCTCCGGCCGGGGCCGTTCGAGCCGAACGACACGGCGCGGCAGGTGCTCCGAACGCTCCGCGAGCACCTTGGAGGCGACGGCGGGCGCTCGGCAAAGGCCGTGCTGAACACCGAGGCCGTGGCCCGCTTCGTGCCGCCGGGCGGCTCCGAGGTGGCTGCCGTCCATGCGGGCTGAGTGCGGCGAGCTCCGGCGCGGGCACGGCGAGTGCCGCTTCATGCCCGAGACTCTCGACGACCTCTGGCACCTCTCGCACCTGATCGTGCCCGGCGCTCTCGTCTACGCGACCACCTTCCGTGCGGTCGAGACCCCGACGGACAAGCTCCGCCCCGAGAAGCCCGAGAAGCGGCCGGTCCGACTCGGGCTCCGGGCCGAGCGGGTAGAATTTCACGGGACCACGACGCGCCTCCGCGTGGCCGGCCCGATTACGTACGGCCCCGAGCTCGGCGCGTACCACACCTTCAACCTCGAGACCGGAAACGAGGTCTCGGTGATCCGGTACTGGCGCTCCTCGGACTTCGAGCGGATCGAGCGAGCCGTGCGGGCCTCGACCGCGTCCCTGGTCCACGTCCTCGCGCTCGAGGAGGGCGAGGCCGAGCTCTACCGGATCCGGCAGTACGGCCCCGAATTCGTTGCCGACGTCACGGCCGGGAGCGGCAAAGGCGACGAGGGTGGCGGCCGGCAGGGGTTCTACGACAGGCTGATCGAACTCCTGGCCCAGGTCGAGGGGCCGCTCGTCGTGGCAGGACCTGGTTTCGTCAAGGAGGAGTTCGCGGCCCGGCTCCGGGCCGCAGCCCCCGCCATCGGTGCCCGGACGATCCTCGCCGAGACGAAACGAATCGGGAAGGGCGCGGTCCAGGAGGCGATCGGTCAGGGCATACTCGAGCGCCTGGCCGGCGACGCCGAGCTCGCCCGCGAGGTGACCCTGATGGAGGAGGTGATCCGCCGGATTGCGACCGATGGCTCGGTCGCGTACGGCATGCAGGAGACACGGCGGGCCGTCGAGTACGGCGCGGCCGAACAGGTGCTGGTCGTGGATCGGCTCCTGCGCGACCACGCGGCCCAGGCGCTCATGGAGTCCGCCGAGCAGATCGGGGCCTCTGTCGCGGTCCTCTCCTCCGAGTTCGAGCCCGGGGAGCGGCTCGACGGCCTCGGCGGCGTGGCCGCGCTTCTTCGGTACCGCCTCGGGTGATTCCCGGGGCGCCCCCAGCCGGGCACCCAAGCCGAATGCCATTTCGCAGTCCCGGGGAAAGACAGTCCGCCGCCGCTCCTTCCTCTACTCGGGAGCGGCGTAGCTAAAGACGACCTTCGAATAGTCCGCTAACTGTAGGGTCTCGAGCAAGCAGAGAAAACCGGCCGGCCGCCCGAAGGCCGACCCGGGAGCTGCTCGTTAGCGGTGAAGAGCTGCGGATAACCGGCCGCCTCCAATCGCTCCTCCGGGGGGTTCATCGTGTTGATGATGGCCGTCGCAAGCTCGCACTCGAAGATTGAGGACGGGGGATTCGTGTAGGCCAGGTACGGGAAGGGGAACCGTTCCAGGAACGAGCACGTCTCCCCCGTGACGCAACCGAAGTAGATCGGCGAACCCAGGACCAGCGCATCCGCCTCGTCGATCCTATCCAGGGCTGGAGTCAGATAGTCCCGCACGACGCCCCCCCTACCTCTTCCCTCCCCTGAGCTTGCAGGCGAAGCAGCTCGTACGCCCCTTGAAGTCCGGGCCGTACAGGCGGACGAGGTCGGTCTCCGCTCCCTGCGATACAGCACCCTCGAGCGCTCTTTCAAGTAGCCTCGCGGGGTTCCTATCTTCCGTGAGCTCCCGTTCATGCCAATGACCGTCACGGGCTCCCTCGCTTGTCTTTCATTCTCGGATACGGGCCGTATCTTTTCGAAGGGTAGAGAAGGTCGTCGGTTGTCGCCCGGACCCATTCCTGCCGGTCCGCCCATGTCTCCCAGACCGCTGCCATCCATCTCTCGATCATCCGATCTCTCTCCGCATCGGTCCTCGCCCGGAGTACGTCCAGGGCTGTAAACCCTACCGTCTCCGCGGGCTGCTCCAGTCGGGGCCACTCCTTTCGGGCCTTCGCGATCCTCATGTGGGCCAGCTGCACCTGTCTGCCAGTATATCTTCTCTCCAGCGCGAGGTACAGCCCGATCAGGCCGAATGCGACCGCGATATTTCTGGTAGGTCCCCCGGCATGCTGCGCGGCGTACGCGTCGACGGCATGCTGGTGCATGAAGGCGGGGTCGCGCTTTGCAACCGTGTAAGACTGGAGATCGGAGTAGATCCGCCAGCACTCGCCCGACGCGTAGACCCGCGGAGGAGGGTTGAGATGTCGATGGGGGAGTTCCAGCCGGCAACCGGGGCACCTAGTCATCGCTACCCGATACTCTCTGCCGTCCCGGCACTAGAGACCTTGGTATCGGGGGCGGAGCATGACCGGGTACGGTGTCAGATGTACAGGGTGATCAGCAGCAGAAGTGTCGATACGCTCACGTAGAGGAGACCCGGGATAAAATGCGCCCAGAACTGCGGGCGTATCTCCACCGGACGCTCCGGTTGTTCGTCCTCGGCGAAGAAGGTCTCCGGGAAGCTGTGAATGGTCGCCTCGTACAGCCTGTAATATCCGAAACTGAAGAACGAACTGACGCTGATCAGGATGATGCGGACGACACCGGTCACCGACTCGGTGAAGGTGACATCGAAGACACCGAGGAGCGTGAACAGGATCGCAAAATGGGTCACCGGCAGGAGCAGGAGGATCAGCCACCCTGCGAGGAGCCGGTTGACCGAGTGGGTCCTTCCCGTCCAGGCGGCATATGTATCCCACGCTCGGTACGCATCGTTCGAACGCTCGATGATCAGGGCGAAGTAGATCGCGAAGAAGAACCCGAACAGAGTCTGCGGATCGGTCAGGGCCATGGAACAGGTCGGTCGAGAACGAGATCGTCAGAAAGGGATGAACCTCCGGTCTTTGCGGAGGTCGTCACGTCGTCAGTCGGCCCGGATTCGTCGCATCGTCGGGCCACCTATCCCGGCGCTTCACGCCGGCCTTCGAAAGGGTAGCCGCGGCGACCTCGCATTCCGGATTGCCCCTCGCGAGTGACTCGAGGACGGCGACCGAGGGCGTGATCGCGGTCGCCCCCTCGATCCATACGAACCCCGGAGCGGTCTGGCACTCCGGGGAGCGAGCGCGCCCCCCGACACCGGTTCGGCCAACTACTGGGGCGCCGTCAGGGGCAGGTTCACCGGCGGCGCGCATTCGCCGAGGAACTCGAGCAGGGCGTGGTTGACCTCGTCCGCGTGCGTCCAGAGAAGGCCGTGCGGCGCGTCCTTGATCACCACGTACCGGCTGTCGTCGAGGGACTTATGAAGGCGGGCACCGGTCGCGTCGATGGGCAGGATCCGGTCCGCGTCTCCATGGATGATCAGGACGGGGACGTCGATCCGCGCAACGTCATCCCGGAAGTCAGTCAGCCATGAACCGACGCATGCAAGGGTCCCGATGGGCGAGGCGCTGGCCGCGACTTCCCAGCTGAGCCGGACGACCTCCTCGCTGATCCGGCTTCCCTGCCAGACGTCGAGGTTGTAGAAGTTCTCGAAGAACCGAGTCAGGTACGCCGGGCGGTCGTCGATGAGCGCCCGTCGGATATCGTCGAAGAGGGCGCCGTCGACCCCCTCGGGGTTGTCGCGCGTCTGCAGCAGGAACGGCGGGATGCTCGCGATGAAGACCGCGCGTTCGACCCGCCAGGAGCCGTACGTGCCGAGGTACCGGGCTACCTCGCCCGTGCCCATCGAGAACCCGACGAGGACGGCGTCGCGAAGGTCGAGCTCGGTCATCAACAGGTTCAGGTCGTCGGCGAGAGTATCGTAGTCGTACCCGATGGCCGGCCGATCCGATTCGCCGAATCCCCGGCGATCGTACGTGATCACGCGGTACCCGGCCTCGAGCAGGGGCGTGAGCTGCCGTTCCCACGATGCGCCCGAGAGCGGCCATCCGTGGACCAGTACGACTGGTCGGCCTGAGCCGTGATCCTCGTAGTACAGGCCGATGCCGCCGGTGTTCTCGGTCCCGACGTCAAGGTACGGCATGAATGCCCTCCGCCACCGCACCGATGCCCGAATGGCAATTGCACCGCTCTCCGTAGCGAACTGTCGTGGTCATACGGTCGAGAAGTGGAGGCGAACAGGGATAATTCTTGCGGACGGCGGGGGAGATCTGGCCCCCTCGCCGTGAGAGATATCGATACCGCCGCTGCGAATGGATACCGCAAACGGAAGTGCATCCCCATCCGCCCGGCGACAATGATCCGTCTGGCTGGCTCCTATCGTTTCGCCCGCTGCGCCAGGGTGACGACTCCACCGACGATTGCGAATATGGGTCCCACCAGGAGCCCGGCCCAGAGCAGCAGCCCGAGGAGGCCGATGACGACCATCGCGACCCCCCGCCGCAGGGACGGAGCCGCTCCGGGCGACCGAACCCCGAGGAGGATCGCGTAGGCGCCGAGGAAAAGCGGTCCGGCGATGAACGCGAGCGTCAGGAGAACCCCGGAATCCCACCCCGTACGCTGGACCGCGTGGACGACCTGCAGGCCCGTCATGCCCGCACCGCCGAGGTACAGGAGACCCGCGACCAGGATCAGCCAGCCCGCAAGGTCTGGCATCGACCCGCGCCCCTTCTGGTAGAGCATGAAGAGTGCGAGCCCTCCGATGATCACAACGACGGCCAGCGGTGCGAAGATGTAGGCCGGCGACTGGCCCTCCCAGAGGTGGATGGAGACGACCGACCAAGGGATCAGCAGCCACTCGGAGGCCGTGAACTCCTCGATGTACCCTGGCGCGAGGCTGTACTTGCAGCCCTCCGGACCATAGACCGCGAGATAATAATCGCCGTCCTTGGGGACGGTGACATTGAACCGCGCCACCTCGTAGACCGGCTGGGGCGTGAATGGTTCATACGAGGGCGTCCCCGGATGATCCCCCGGGATGACCATCGCGCTCGAGCCCGCGGGGACCTCGACAAAGGAGGGGAGATCGCCTGAGGGGACGATGCCGGGGCCGATGATCACGAGGTCGGGGACCATCGAGCCCGGGCCGGGCACCTGCAGAGACCCGTACAGGCGCTGTCCGTTTCTCAGGGGGAATCGATAGTACTGGGCCTCACCGCCCTCGTGGAGTTCGGTGTAGAGGACGTAGGACTTCTCGGGGTCTGGAAACAGGGTCGCATTGGCGATCTCCTCGTTGGACCCGACGCCGATCGGCGCATGCGCCGAGACGATGCCGGCAAGGAGGGTGAGGATCACGGCACATAGAAGGTACAGGTCGACCGATCTGCATGGGGATCTACTCCGGGGCGGCATGCAGAGCGCTTATGCGCGGACTATTTGGATGTTTCGAACGTGGTCGCGGGTAGAAAAACCTCGAGCTGTCGGCGGAGACGCCGTCATAGCGGAAGGAGCGGGGGTCCAGAGAGACCGGGAGACAGTCGAGCCGGGGGAAGATGTGCGTCCCCGATCTTCCCCGGTTTCGCGGCAACGTCCGTCAGTCGTTGCCCCGACGCGCCAGCCGGTTGAGCAGGAACGGGAAGGTGAGCACGATGGCGACCACTGCCCAGATCGTGGCGAAGAACCAGAGGAAGGACTCGCGCGCCGGGTCGTAGAACCTGACGCGGACCTCGCGAGTCGACTTCCAGGCAAGCTCCGTGCTCCCGTCCGGCAGGGTCGTGACATTCGCGCCCGCCGAGTACCCGCCGATGATCGGGTTCGTGACGTTGTACCCCGACGGCACGGTCACGTTCGCACGGTAAGCGCGATCGTAGACCTGCTGGAGCTCCGAGCTCTTGATCTCTCCGTCGAAGGAGAGGGTGTAGTTCCCCTTCGGAAACGCGATCACCGAGCCGCCGAGATCCTCGAACTTCACCTCAGTTCCGTTCGACGCCACGAGCCGGATTCCTGAGACCTGTGCAGGGACCTGCTCGCCAAGCACCCCGGGTTCGGTGAAGGCGTAGGTATCGCTCTGCTCGAGCTCGATCATGCCCGCATACGCACTCCCGTTCGCCGCGATCCGGTAGTCCGCAGCCGGCAGGGCCGCGGTCAGTGCCGGAATCAGAAGGAGAGCGCAGAGAGTAGCGAAGAGAGGTCCGCGTCGATCTCGATGGGAGGCTCGCACTGTGCAATCACCGTTTCGGGGTCTTTCAGCAGGTGGCCGGTCACGACGCAGACGATCCGCTCGTCCCGGTCGATCGCGCCCTCTTCAACAAGGCGCTTGATCCCGGCCACGGATGCGGCCGAGGCCGGCTCGACCCCGATCCCTTCCTTTCGTGCGAGGTCGCGCTGCATGGCCAGGATCTCGGCGTCGGTCACGGTCGTCGCGGTCCCGCCTGTCTGGCGGATCGCGGCAAGCGCCTTCTCCGCGTTGACCGGCGCGCCGATCCGGATCGCGGTCGCGACCGTCTCGGGGTGGAGCTCGGGCTCGACCACCGGAAGGTTCTCGGCCACGGCCCGGGCGATCGGGGCCGAGCCGGCGGCCTGGATCCCGGTCATCATTGGCAGGCGGTCGATGAACCCCAAGGCGAGGAGCTCGTTGAGCCCCTTATGCACGGCCGAGATATTGCCCGCGTTCCCGACCGGGAGGACAATCCGGTCGGGGACGGTCCCGAGCTGGTCGACCGCCTCGAACCCGATCGTCTTCTGCCCCTCGAGCCGGAACGGGTTGACTGAGTTGAGGAGATACAGCCCGTGAGAGAGGCAGAGCTCGTGGACCATCTCCAGGGCGCGGTCGAAGTTGCCGCGGACCGAGATGACGCGGGCGCCGTGCATCAGGGCCTGTGCGATCTTGCCGAGTGCGACCTTGCCCGTGGGCAGGAGGACGACCGCCGGGATCCCGGCCTTTGCCGCGTATTGCGCGAGGCTCGCGGATGTGTTCCCGGTCGAGGCGCAGGCGACCGAGGTCATGCCGAGTTCCAGAGCCATGGAGACCCCCACGGTCATGCCCCGATCCTTGAACGAGCCCGAGGGGTTCATCCCCTCGTGCTTGGCGTAGAGATGGGAAAGACCGAGCTCAGCCCCAATCCGGTCGAGGCGATAGAGTGGCGTCCCGCCCTCCTGAAGTGTGACCGGCTCGCCGGCGACGGGGAGAAGCTCGCGGTAACGCCAGACCGAGAGAGGCCGGCGGTGCCAGCGCGACCGGTCGATCGAGAGCCCGTCGAGGTCGTATTCGACCGCGAGCAGGTGCCCGCACCGGCTGCAGGTATAGATGATCTGGTCGGCCGGGTATGCCGCGGCGCAATTGACGCAGACGAGGCGGTACATGCATGTGATCATGTGCGTCCAACAGGCATGAGCCCATCGTTCAGGCGCGCGCGGCCAGGAGGAAGAAGGTCCAGAGTACGCAGAAGAGGAAGACCGAGAACTGTACCACCGTGGCCGCCGGTGTGCCGAGCCAGAACTGGAAGAAGATACAACCCCACATGGCCCCGCCGAGCGCGGTCGCGAAGAGCCGGGGGCGGGGGTCGAAGCGGCCGCCTGTCCGGAGTCGGCCCCGGAGCCGGCGGCCTGAGAGGGGGTAGAGCCAGGCGATACCGCCGGGCGTGCAGGAGTCCTCGGCGAGGTGGAGGATGGCACCAGCCCCGAAGCCAACCAGCCCGAACGCGAGAAGCGAGGGCGCCGACCATCCGAGTAGGCGAAGGGCGACCGCACAGTAGAGCCCGGTCAGGCAGGTGCAGAGGGTTACCCCGAGAAGGGAATGGAGAACGCCGCGGTGGCCGGCCTTCAGCCGTCCGCGCGAGAGGAACCAGAAGACTCCGGCCGCCGGGTAGTACTCGCCGTACCGGATCAGGTAGCCGAAGACCGGCAGGGTCCGGGCCGCCCCGTTCACGAGGCGTCCGGTGGTCCGGGGGAGGCCGGGGACCTTCGTGTGGAAAATCGCCGCGTCGGTCGCGTCCGCGTCGGGGGCGAGCGAGCCCACGAAGAGGCCGAAGAGGAGAGCCATGACCTCTCCCGGCGCGAGGAGCATGACATGGGGTGCGAGGAGGAGCCCTCCCGAGAAGAGGGTGATCAGGACGTGCTGGTCGCCGCGCAGCCTTCTCACCTGCCCGCGGGATCCGGCCCGGCACGAGCCGCGCCGATCGCGCCGGCGTCGAGCTCCGCGATCAGGAGCTCCGGCCCCGCGCCGGCCTCGACGAGGATCTCGCCCTCGGGATCGGCCGCGAGTGAGCCTCCGCAGTAGGCCTCGATCGGGGTTGCCCCGACCGCATACGAGGCGCCCGCGACGAATATCCTATTGTCGAGGGCGCGGGCGCAGAGAAAGAGGCGCCAGTGGCTGAGGCGGGCACAGGGCCACGCAGCAGGCACCAGGACTGCGTCTGCGCCCAGTCCCCGGTACGCGGCGAAGACCGCGGGGAACCGGAGGTCGTAGCAGATCGCGAGGCCCATGCGCAGCCCGCCGCAGTCGAAGATCGCCATCCCCGTGCCGGGCACATAGCGGACCTCCTCGCCGCCGAAGGCGAAAAGGTGCTGCTTGGCGTAGACCGCGTCGATCGCACCACTCGCGTCGATCGCGATGGCCGTGTTCCGGACGCCGTCCGTCGAGGACTCGCGGATCGAGCCGACAAGTCCAATCGCGTAGCGCCGCGCGACCGCCCGCAGCGCCTGCGTCAGCGGTCCCCCAACGGGCTCGGCGCCGGCAACGGACTTCGGGTCCCAGCCGAAGAGCACCTGCTCGGGGAAGACCACCAGGTCGGCACCGGCATCGGCCGCGCGCTCCGCTGCTCCGTCGATCGCAGCGAGATTGGCGCCTGGATCCTCCCACGCGGGGAGGAGCTGGGCCAGTGCGATGCGCACGGAACCGGTCATGCTCCACCCGCCAGCGTCGGGAACGCGATCCGGAGTCCGGTGATCACGAACTCGACTGCGATCGCGATCAGCAGGATACCCATGATCCGGTTCACGGCCCGGAACTCGCGCTGGCCGACCCGGGAGACGATCCAGTCGGAGTGAGCCATCATCAGGTGGGTGACCGACGAGGTGGCAAGGATCGAGACCAGGACCACGCCATAGGCCCATATCCCCAGCCCACGCGCCTCGTCCATCAGCACGATCACGGTCGTGATCGCGCCCGGCCCGGCGATCATCGGGATTGCGATCGGCATGACGGCGACGTCGTCGACGTCTCCCTCGTATTTCTCGGTCGCGGTCACCTTCGCCCGCGA
The DNA here is from genome assembly GCA_039679395.1 of Methanospirillum sp. Classification (GTDB taxonomy): domain Archaea; phylum Halobacteriota; class Methanomicrobia; order Methanomicrobiales; family Methanospirillaceae; genus UBA288. The sequence goes on from JBDKUZ010000067.1 coordinate 12,450, forward strand.
GACCTTCGCGTAGACCATGTCCAGGCCGATCATGAAGAGCAGGATGCCCCCGCCGATCCGGAACGCGGCGAGCGTGATCCCGAAGAGTACGAGGATGATCCCGCCGAGGAGGGCGAAGATCACGAGCACGATCACTGCGTACCAGCTCGCCTCGATCGCCGTGCGTCGCTTTGTCTCGCGATCGAAGTCCGCGGTCATCGAGACGAAGATCAGCGCCGCCCCGAGGGGGTTGACAATCACAAGTAGCGACGAGAGTGAGAGCAGGACGAAGCTGACCGGGTCCGTCGCCATGACGGAGAGGTGGGCGTTTCTTTAATAAATGGATTGAGGTAAAAAGTGTGTGGGGGCCGGCCGACACCTACGCGGATGGCTGGATCTTCGTGAAGATATCGAGGTTCATCGACCCGAGCTTGCCGTCGCGCTGGAAGTAGTACTCGACCAGCCGGTTCTGGTTGTCGTAGATGCTGAACCAGTAGTTGAGCTTGATCGTACGCTTGTCGTAGCCCGGCAGGGAGTCGTATGACGAGCCCGAGTCTGTGATGACCACGTCCGCATTCTGGGAGAGGACCTGGCTCTCGTCGATCTTGTTGCCGTAGAACTGGATCTTGTCCCATCTATCCCCGCGGTAATACCACGGGAGCGGCCAGTAGTTCGGGCTGGCGATCACCACCTTGTTCGCGGCGTTCATGTCGGTGAAGAGGCCGCGGAGATCTTCCGAGTTCTGCACCTGGACGATCGGCTCGGAGATGTCCTCGCGCACGAACTGCACGTGGTTGGTCGTGTAGAGGAGGCCGAACCCGTAGATCGGCGCGAAGATGGCAAAGAGCAGGAACGCGATCGTCACCCACTTCCACGCCCGGTGCCGGACCATGCGGTCCTCGGGGGGCTTCGAGCGCAGGCACCAGGTGGCCGCGAGGCACATCGGCAGGAGCTGCTGGATGATCAGCCAGGGGACCTTTTCGCCGATGTAGGCGTACATGAGCATGGTCCCGGCCATCCAGACCAGGCAGAATACGAAGAACTCGTTCCGGCGATCGATGACCGGGGCCTTCCGCGCGACCGGAGCGGCCCCCGTCAGCTCGTCGATCTCGGCCGAGACGGCTTCGCGTCGCTCCTTGGCCCGGCGGCGGAGCCGGAGCACGGCGTACGAGACGACCGAGGCACCGGCGAGGATGACGATCGGCACCTCGTACAGTCCGAAGAGGAGCACGTAGAAGTACGGCGGTCCGCCGAGCCGCTGCTGGTTGTGCATTGAAAGCCAGTGCTGGATCGCCTGCACCGGTCCCGTCCAGAGGGTCTCGATATGCATCCCGAAGAACGAGTACAGGACCACCATCACGCCCGCGGCGATCAGCACCGCGACCGCGAGGTCGCGAAGCAGGATCTTCGTAGGGGGTAGGGGGAGCCGCTTTCTCACGATCAGGTAGAGGAAGTAGGCCCCGAACAGGATCAGGATGAGCGGCATCTCCTCCTTGCATGAGAGCGCAAGGCCGGCGGCCAGTCCCGAGAGAGCCATGAACCGGAGCTTCTTCCGTTCGAGGTAGTACAGGAGCGAGACTACGAGCAGGAACGTGAAGAAGAGCATGAAGATGTCGTGGCGCAGGAAGCGGGAGAAGTAGACCAGGTCGGGCGAGAGCATGATCAGCAGCCCGGCGAGGAGGGACTGGCGCTGGTCGAGGTAGCCCAGGCGGTAGACGAAGTAGACCAGGACGACGATCAGCACCCCGAGCAGGGCAGGCACGAGGCGGGCGACGAGGTCCGAGTCACCGAAGATCCGGAACATCCCGGCCGTGATGTAGTAGAGGACCGGCCCGTGGTACATCGGATCGTACGTGTAGGTCCCCTTTGTCAGGAGCTCGTAGCTGAACCAGGAATGGATCGCTTCGTCGTGGTGGAAGAGCTTCAGGTTCAGGTGGTAGAACCTGACAAAACCCGTGGCGAGAACCACCAGGGCGAAAAGTGCTTCAAAAGAGAGATATCGCCGGATGGTCGGAATGACCTCAGCGGCAGGCACGCTGTTCCTCTCAGGACTCCAGGACGATCTCAATGCCGATGTCCTTCGGCACCTGGATCCGCATGAGCTGCCGGAGCGCGCGCTCGTCGGCGTCCATGTCGATCAGGCGCTTGTGGATCCGCATCTGCCAGCGGTCCCAGGTGGCCGTGCCCTCGCCGTCGGGGCTCTTCCGGATCGGGACCAGGAGCTTCTTGGTCGGCAGCGGGATCGGCCCGGCCAGGTTCACGCCCGTGCGCTCCGCGATCTCGCGGATGCGGTCGCAGACCATCTCTACCTTCTCATAGTCGGTGCCAGTCAGCCGAATGCGTGCCTTTTGCATGTCCGTTCACCAAAAATTGGATTACCGGATCATCTGCTTGGGCTCGATCGCGATACACATGCCGGCCGCGATCGTCGACCCCATGTCGCGAATCGCGAACCGGCCAAGCTGCGGGAGCTCCTTGACGTTCTCGATCACCATCGGGCGGGAGGGCACGATCTTGACGATCGCTGCATCGCCGGCCTTCAGGAAAGTCGGGTTCTCCTCCTTGGTCTGCCCGGTACGCGGGTCGAGTTTCTTCTGGAGCTCGAGGAACGTGCACGCGATCTGCGCCGTGTGGCAGTGGAAGACCGGGGTGTACCCGACCGTGATTGCGGACGGGTGCTGGAGCACGACGATCTGGGCCGTGAAGGTGTCCGCAACCGTGGGCGGAGCGTCCGCGGGGCCGCAGACATCGCCTCGGCGGATGTCGTTCTTGCCGACGCCGCGGACGTTGAAGCCGATATTGTCGCCCGGAAGCGCCTGGGGCTGCTCCTCGTGGTGCATCTCGATCGACTTGATCTCACCGTCCTTGTTGGCGGGCATGAACGAGACCTTCATCCCCTTCTTCATGATCCCGGTCTCGACGCGGCCCACCGGCACGGTGCCGATACCCGAGATCGAGTAGACATCCTGAATCGGGACGCGCAGGGGCTTGTCCGTGGGCTTCTCGGGCTCCTTGAGCGTGTCGAGGGCCTCGAGCAGCGTGGGGCCGGTGTACCAGGGGGTCTCGCCGGTGCCCTTCTTGGCGATGTTCGCGCCCTTGAACGCGGAGAGCGGGATAAAGAGCGTCTCGGAGGCCTTGTACCCGACCATACCCATGAGCGTCGAGAGCTCCTTCTTGACCTCTTCGAAGCGCTTCTGGTCGTAGTTGACCATGTCCATCTTGTTGACGGCCACGATCAGCTGCTGAATGCCGAGGGTGCGGGCCAGGAAGACGTGCTCCTTGGTCTGCTCCATCACGCCGTCAGGTGCCGCGACCACGAGGATGGCCGCATCGGCCTGTGAGGCGCCCGTGATCATGTTCTTGACGAAGTCGCGGTGACCGGGGCAGTCCACGACCGTGAAGTAGAACTTCGCGGTGTCGAACCGCTTGTGGGCGATATCGATGGTGATACCCCGCTCGCGCTCTTCCTTGAGGTTGTCCATGACCCACGCGAACTCGAAGGAGCCCTTACCCTTGGACTCGGCCTCCTTTCGGTAGTTCTCGATGATGTGGGGCGGAACCGCACCGGTCTCGAACATCAGGCGTCCGACCAATGTCGACTTTCCGTGGTCGATGTGGCCGATGACGGCCAGGTTCAGATGAGGCTTGTCAGCTGCCATTATAGTTGCTCCATTCGTGAACGGTACAGCATCCTGTCCGGTCTCACGCGAGTATTACATATTCGAGACGCACCTATATAAAATCTGTCCAATGCGCTCTTTTTCCGATTCGGCCGGGAATCCGCGAACCGACACCAGACTATTATCCGTCGGCGGCGCCATACGCTTGAACCATGAAGACGCTCGCGATGAATAAGGACTCGGGGAGCGATAAGGCCTCGGTCGACTGCGCAGGCGAACAGCGGTCGGTTCACCGCTTCTGCGGGTATTGCCGCCATTGCACGGGAATCCGTGTCGGCAGGCGCCTGATCCCGAACCCTCAGGGGCGCGCGACCGACGAGATCCGGCGCGGTACGGCCCCCGACGAGAACCTGATGCAGGCAGCGATGATGTTCAACGCCTACGTGCGCGACGGCAGCGCCGTCGAATGCGACGATGACGCGGGTGAGGGGTACGCCCCGCGTTACGGGCTCTGAGGTGCTTCGGCCCCTTCGCCGAACTCCTTCTCGATCCTTGCTCTGAACGCGTCGAATCCCATCTCGTCGAGCTGCTGGCCGAGGAGCCGGCCTTCGCGCGCGGTCCGGTAGATCCAGTAGACGATCCGATCGACGACTCCGACCACCTTCTCGGGGGAGTCGACGCGGATGAGCTCGCGCCCGACGGTCGGATGGCGGCCGCTCATGCCGCCGACGAGGATCTCGTAGTGCAGGTCCTCGGAGCGAATAAGGCCGTAGGGGCAGGACTTGATGCACATGCCACAGAGGACACATCGCCCCTCGTCGAGGATGCAAATTCCATTCCGGATGGTGACGGCCTTCTCCCTGCAGTAATGGACGCAGGTGCCGCAGCCCGTGCAAAGGCCGGGGGTGCGGGCCGGACGGATCCGACCGATAATCCCGATCTCGTTGAGGAGCGCGTTGTTGCATCCGTTCGGACAGCCGGCGATGGTGATCCTGACCTTGACCGGCATCTCCCTGCCGAAGAACTTCTCATCGATGGCACGCGCGAGCCCGATCGTCTCGACGTTCGCGAGCCTGCATCGCTCCGTTCCCGGACAGGCAACGACGTTGACCACCTCGTTGTGCTCGGCCCCGACGGGCGTGCCGTTCGCCTCGAGGTCCCGCGCGATCTCGTCGAGCCGTTTCGGGTCCAGGTGAGGAATCTCGACCGTCTGCCTCGTCGTCAGGTGTAAGTGGTCCGCGCCGTACTTCTCGGCGATCTCCCCGAGCCCCCGCAACTGCGCGAGGCTCAGTACGCCGGCGGGCAGGCGTGTCCGGACCGTGACGCGGTCGGGATTCTCCTGGGTGATCACCCCGCCGCGGGCCTGCACCCCCATGTCCGTCTGCTGCATCGTGGAATCAGATGAGGCGCTCGCCTACAAAACGGTTCGCGTCGGTTCGAACTTCACCGGAGGAGGGCGATCGCGCAGAGGACGGCGGCCCGACAGAGCTCGTGCGAGGCGCCGACAAGGTCGCCGTTGACTCCGCCGAACAGCCGCCGCCCGAGCACGAGCACGGCGAGCGGTATGAGAACGGCGATTCCCGCGCTCCCGAGGAGCGCCGGAACGGGCAGGGGGAGAATGGCGAGAGGGAGGCAGAGCACGGCGGCGGGCAACACGAACCAGGGCTTGGCGCGCTCGTGGAGGTAGCTCTGGATCCCCTCGCGGAAGGGCGCGCCGACCACGGTCAAAAGGGCCATGCCGAACCGGCCCAGGACCTCCGCCGCCACCAGGGCCCATAGGAGTGACGGGACGGACGAGAGTCCGGCGTACGCCAGCAGGAGAACGGTCATGCCGAGGGCGAGCGCGCCCGCGCCTACCTGCCGGTCGAGGAGGGCGCGGATGCGGACCTCGCGCCCGCCGTGAGCCATCAATCCGTCCCCGAGGTCGAGGAGTCCGTCGAGGTGGTGGGCACCGGTGACGAGGAGGACCGCACCGAGGCCGATCGCCGCGCCGATGGACGGGTTCGACACGGCGGACGCGACGAGCCCGGCGATCCCGCCCGTGACGTAGCCCGAGAGCGGATAGAGGTACGACCGGCGCGCGAACGCGTCGAAATCGGCCGGCCGGCCGAGCGGCAGGACGGTGCAAAATTGAAAGAGTGCCCGGACGGACTCGATCATCCCTCGACCTGCTCCGAGTAGAGGCGCGAGGTGCAGCCCGCGATCAGGCCCGCGGCCGCGTCGTCCAGGAACGGCCCGAGCGTGCCGAGGATGCCGGGCTTGGCCTTGTCGTAGCGCGTGAACTCGAAGCGGGCATACGTCCCTGCGATCACCTCGGCGATGGCCATCCCGATGATCTCGTCCGCGACCAGAAAGACCGGGTCGGACGCGAGTTCGGATCGCTTCCTCCGCTCCACGAGCTCCTCCTCGAGGAGCATCGCCCCGATCAGCAGGGCCGAGACATTCGGGTCGCGGAGGTGGCGCTCGAGGAGCGCGTCGAGCCGGGACGCGGCCGCGCCGGCGTCCATCCCGTGCGTGACGTAGAGGGCCATTCCGGCCTCGACAAGCGCCTCCCGCGTGATTCCTCTGGCAGCCAGCCGCTCCTCGACCTCGAACATGGTACCGGATCGTTTAACGCGGCAGGAAAAAAACAAGATCCCATGCCGTTCCTCTCGGAGACGCTCGCGATCCCCTTCGAGCGCCCGCTCTTCGCCGCGGTGCTCGGGAACACGCTCCTCTCGACCGTCCCCGGGATCTCGGGCGCGGGACCGACCCCGATGGGGACTCTCCTGACGCCGGTCCTCGACGCCGAGCTCGTCTTCACCGGTGCCATCACGAGCCGGAACGCCACGCCCAACACCCCCACGGGCTGCCCCACGCCGGCCTCGGTGACACGGGCGGCCACGGCGCTGGCTGGACTGGTCCCGCTCTTCGTAAACGCGGGCCTGGCCGAACGCCCGACCGTGCCCTGCCTCGATGTCTACGGCGCGCCCGGACGCGACCCTCGGTACGGCAAGGCCGTGCCCGGCGCGGCGCGCCTCGTCGGGGCCGGAAGGGATATCGGCCGGTTCCTCTCCTCCATCTCGGACCTGCTCGTGCTGGGCGAGTGCATCCCCGGCGGCACCACGACCGCGCTCTGCGTTCTCCGCGGGCTCGGCCACCGGGCCCGGACCTCGTCGAGCTACGTCGAGAACCCGACCGAGCAGAAGGAGGCCGTCGCCCGCGATGTGCTCGCACGGCTCTCGACCCTCGGCAGGCTCTCGCCCCTCGACCTCCTCCGCGAAGCAGGCGACCCCGTGCTCGCGGTCACGACAGGGATCGCGCAGGCGTACTCGGGCACCCTCCTCCTCGCGGGCGGCACGCAGCAGCTCGCGGTCGCGGCCGTCCTCCACGCGCTCGGCGAACCTGTCCCGAAGGTCGTCACCACGAGCTACGTCCGCGACGACGCAAGTGCGAACTTCGCCGAGCTCGCGAGCCGGGTTGGCACCTCGCCGCTCTACGTCGACCCGGGCTTTGACGAGCTCGGTCATGCCGGCCTCGCGCGATACTGCCTCGGCGAGGTGAAGGAGGGGATGGGCGCGGGCGGTGCGCTCGCCCTGGCCGCACTCATGGGCCATGCTCCGGAGGCGATCCGGCGGGCTGTGCTCGAGACGGCACAGGGCTACAGCTAAAAACCTATCTATTTATAAAGCACACCTGATCCCGAATGCGACCCATCTTCGTGGTCAACAACTTCGGGCAGTTCAACCACCTGATCCTAAGGATGCTCCGGGACCTCGGGATCGAGGCGCGGATGATCCCGAACACGACCCCGCCGGAAGAGGTCGCCGCGACGTGCCGCGGGGTGATTCTCGGCGGCGGCCCCTCGATCGAGCGGGTCGGCCGGGCCCCCGAGTACCTCGACCTTGACCTTCCTGCCCTCGGGATCTGCCTCGGGCTCCACGTCATCGCCCGCCGCTTTGGCGGGACGGTCGCTCCCGGCCGGCTCGGCGGGTACGGCGCCGTCGAGGTCGAGATCCGCGATCACGACCGGATCCTCGCGGGGTACCCTGACCGTGTCGCGGTCTGGGCCTCGCACCAGGACGAGGTCGCGACCATGCCCGAGAACTTCGACCTCCTCGCGACCTCGGCCATCTGCCCGGCCGAGGCGATCGCGCACCGCGACCGGCCGATCTTCGGGATCCAGTGGCACCCCGAGGTCAGCCACACCTTCGAGGGACGGCGCGTGTACGAGAACTTCGACGCGGTCTGCCGCGACGAAGCGTGAGCCCGCCAGCATGACGGACGTCGACACGCTGGCCCGCGAGATCGCGAAGGTCGGCTTCGCCTGCGTGGCCTGCGGCGACTGCTGCCGCGGCGTGGGCGAGGACGGGTCGCTCGTGATGGTCGCCCGGGACGAGGCCCGCAGGGTCGCGGCAGCCGCGAACCTCTCTTTCGCCGAGGCGGTCGTGCCGTTCCCCGGCGAGGTCGAGGTCCGCGGCCGGACGTGCCGGCTGGGCTGGGCCCTCGCCCGCGACGAAAACGGCGCCTGCCGCTTCCACACCGGCGAACGGTGCTCAGTCTACGAGGCGCGCCCCTGGATCTGCCGGACCTATCCATTCATGCTCGACGATGACGAGCTCGTCGTCTCCGAGTGCCCGGGCCTCGGCACGCCGATCTCGAAGGACGACGCCCGGGCTCTCGCGGCCGACCTCCTCGCGCGCCGGGCGGCCGAAGAGGACGAGGGCGAGCGCGTGCGGCGCGTCGTCATCTCCGCCGAGCTCCCGCCCGACGGAACGGTCGTGATCGACGCCGAGGGGGTGACGCGGGCGTGAGCGAGATCCGTCTCGTGGGCACGGCCCATGTCTCGGCCGAGTCGGTGGACGAGGTCCGGCGTGAGATCGAGACGTTCGAGCCCGGGATCGTCGCGGTCGAGCTCGATCCGAACCGATACCACGCCCTGAAGTACGGTGCGGAGGAACCCGAGATCGCGGATATCCTCAAGAGCGGCAACCTCATGATGTTCCTGCTCCAGTGGGGCCTCGCGTACGTCCAGAAGCAGATCGGGCTGGACGTCGGGGTCGAACCCGGGGCCGAGATGAAGGCCGCGTGCGACGCCGCCGAGGAGCGCGGGATCCGGATCGGTCTCGTCGACCGGGACATCCGAATCACGCTCCAGCGGTTCCTGGCCCTCATGACCATCCGCGAGAAACTCCGGATGGCCTGGGCCCTGCTGCTCTCGGTCTTCCACTTCGGCGGCGAGGGGGAGGAGCTCGACGTCGAGGCCCTCAAGCAGCAGGATGTGATCGACATGGCCATGGACGAGTTCCGGAAGTTCTCCCCGAACGGGGCCCGGGCGCTGATCGACGAGCGCGACGCCTACCTCGCCCATCAGCTGATCGGGCTCTCGCACGCGTATGAGCGCGTGCTTGCCGTGGTCGGAGCGGGCCACGTCGCCGGGATCCGCCGGTACCTCGAGAACCCCGCCTCCCTGCCGCCGATCGAGGAGCTGACAAAGACCGTGAAGCCGTTCCCCTGGCTCAAGGTGATTGAGGTCGGCGTCGCGGCAGTCTTCATCGGCATCCTCGTCCTCATCGCGTTCTCGGGCGTGGGCGCGGGCGTGCTTCTCTGGGCCCTCATCTACTGGGTGCTCCTCCACGGCGTACTGACCGCTGTCTTCACTCTCCTTGCGGGAGGTCACCCGCTCTCGGCCCTGACGGGCTTCGCCGTCTCCTGGCTCACGGCCATCCACCCGCTCCTCGCGGCCGGCTGGTTCAGCGCGATCGTCGAGGCGAAGATCCGGAAGCCCCGGAAGGGAGACGTCAAGCGCCTGCTCGAGGCGGCGAGCTTTGCCGAGATGCGGCAGAACCCGCTCTTCAGGGTCGTCTTCGTCGCGGCCCTCGCGAACGTCGGCTCGACACTCGGCACGGTCGCGTACTTCGTCTTCCTCTTTCCGGCCCTCGGGATCGACCCCTCGGTCCTGCTCAGCCAGGGCGCCGAGAACATCTGGCACCTCATCGTCGGCGGCGCCTGAGCCGCCGACGCTCTCCGTTTTTCACGCGACCGGTACGAGCCTGGCGAGATCCTCGTCGACGGTGGTGTTGGGCGTGATGTCGAAGTTCTCGACGAGCACCTTCAACACGTTCGGCGAGACGAAGCCCGGCAGCTTCGGGCCGAGGGTGATCTTCTTCACGCCGAGGCTCAGGAGGGCGAGCAGGACGAGCACGGCCTTCTGCTCGTACCAGGCAATGTTGTACGAGATTGGCAGATCGTTGAGCCCGACGCCAAAGGCGTCCGCGAGCGCCTGCGCGATCACCACGAGCGAGTAACAGTCGTTACACTGGCCCGCGTCGACCACACGGGGAATACCACCGATCTCACCGAGGTCGAGAGCGTTGTACCGGTACTTCGCGCAACCGGCCGTCAGGACGATCGTGTCCTTCGGCAGGGCCATCGCGAACTCCGTGTAGTACTCCCGCTCGCGCTGCCTCCCGTCGCAGCCGGCCATGACCACGAACCGGCGGATGTCGCCCCGCTTCACGGCCTCGATGATGGTCCCGGCGAGCTCGAGCACAGCCTTATGGGCGAAGCCCGTGACGAGGTCGCAGCCGCTGCCCGGGAGCTGCGCCGGGGGCAGGGATGCCTGCGCGTGTCGGATAACCGCCGAGAAGTCCTTGGTCCCGTCAGGGTTCTCGGGAATGTGGTGGACGCCCGGCCAGCCGGCAGGGCCGGTGGTGTAGAGTCGGACGAGGTACGACTCCTTCGGCGGCACGACGCAGTTCGTGGTGACGAGGACCGGACCGTTGAAGGCCTCGAACTCCTCGCGTTGGTGGTGCCAGGAGGTGCCGTAGTTCCCGACGAGGTGCTGGTACTGCTTGAACGCAGGGTAGGCATGCGCCGGCAGCATCTCGCCGTGGGTGTAGATGTCGACCCCTGCATCCTTCGACTGCTCGAGAAGCCCGGCAAGGTCCTTGAGGTCGTGTCCCGTGATCAGGATCCCGGGGCGAGTGCCGACCGTCGTCTTCACTGCCGTGATCTCGGGGTCGCCGTAGATCGCAGTGTTGGCCCGGTCGAGGAGAGCGAGCGTGGCGACGCCGACCTTCCCGCACTCGAGGACAAGTGCGACCATCTCGTCGACGGCGAGATCCTGCGTGGTCGAGGCGAGGCCCTTCTCGATAAAGGCCTCGATCAGGTCATCCGTGTACCCAAGGACAGCGGCGTGGTGGTAGTACGCGCCGATGCCCTTCAGGCCATAGATCAGCATCTCCCGCAGCGAACGGACGTCCTCGTCTCCGTTCGCGAGGACGCCGACATCCTTCGCCTTTCCATTGATCGCGGCGTCGTCCGCCGGCGTCCAGGTGGCCGCGTCGGGGGCGCCAGGGCGGGCTGGCGGCAACGCGTCGCGAATCGCGACGGCTGTCCGGACCAGTTCGCGCATCCGGGCATGGTCGAAGTTGACGTTGGTCAGCGTCGCGAAGAGCGCGTCGGCGAGAAACCGCCGCGCCTCGTCGTTCCCCGCCCCGCCGGGCTCGCGCGCGGCGAGAT
>JBDKUZ010000068.1:0-6574 GCA_039679395.1 Methanospirillum sp.
ACCGGGGATGGATGGGGGGCTCCGTCGGTCTGTATCATGCATAATGGCATCACCATTGCGGTGCCGCCGCCCGGCCGTGGCGGCGAGCACAGGAGATCCTTGGCGGAGAACCATAAGAGGCATTACGATGGCGGTGTGAAAGTGAACAAGGCCCGGCATGTCTCGTAGTGTCGCCGCAAAAGTGCCGCCCGGCCGGCGATACGGGGGAGACGGCGCGGGAACCGCCGGCTTTCCGTCCCCGCCCATCCCCGCTCCGCCGTGGACGTCCGGACGCGGACGCATGGAACGGGACGCGGGTGCCGGCCGGGTTCAGCTCTCCCGCGCCTCGCGGAGGAGCTCGCGCAGCAGCGCCCGCCCCCGGGGCGACTCGAAGAACGAGACCAGCGGCTTGGGACGGGGAAAGCCGCCACTGAGCTCGACTCCGTCCGCCTCGAACTTCAGCATGATCGCCTGGTTCATGAACTCGCTCAGGTTCTTGTACTCCTTCTGCTCCACCAGCTCCGCGATCCGTGCCTTGACCCGCCGGTCCGTGCGAAAGGTGATCTGATTCTCGGGCATGTCGTGCAAAATTTGCACTCAAAACATGATAAATCCCACTCTCAGGGGAAAGCTTGAACAGCAGTACACGGTCAAAAACGATCTGTGGAATCTATGACCAGGACAATGGTTCGTAACCCACAAACCTGCCCGATCCGGACCGAATCTCCGGATCGTGGCCGAATCGCAGCGAGACTCGCGTCCGGGCGCCGGGCGTGCCGGGCCGAAGGGGCCGCCGCTCCCGACGGCCTGCTCCCGCGCCGTCGCCGTTCGAGAATGTGCAGTGCAAAATCCTCCGCTGAGGCAGCTCGGCGCCGTCGCTCGACGGACGGGGAGGACGAAGAATGAACGGCAGCCCCTCCCACCCGGCCTGCAAGCAAGAGCGGGGGACGACTGCCGCGGAGATCTGCGTCTTCATCCCGCATGAGGCTGGCGTTGCAATCCTCGTCCGGGCCGCGGCGTCCCCGCCGCCGGCTGAATCGAGCGTCGAGCCCGCCCCGGCAATGGACGCCGGGCCGTCCGTCGTCTGGCGACGGCGGCGCGGGAGCCGGCCCGTGGCCCACGCCTACGCCGCGAACGCCTGCGTCGACGTCCCGTTCTGCGGCTCGCGTCTCGCCCCCGGCGGGACCTTCGAGGAGCTCCCGCCGCCGCCCGCGAACCTGGGCCCGTACCGCCGGTGCAAAAGGTGCATGGCCGCCGTCGGGAGGACGGCATGACCGTCGCGATCGGGTACGCCGTCCGCGACGGCGACGGCATCGCCATCCGCCTCACGGCCGGCCCGAGGCGCGGCTGCTACCGCGTCGCGGCCGGAACGGCCCCGTCCCTCCTTGCCGGGGTCGCCTCCGCGGCCCTCCTGGTCGACGGCATCGCGGTCGGCGTCATCGCGCCCTCGAAAAGCCTCCGGCTGCTCCGGGGCGCGTTCTGCGCGGACGGGGACTTCCACCCGGAGCGGGCCGGCCCCCTGCGGAGCGCGACGGCCTTCCTGGTCCCGCGCCCGCACCTGCGCGCCCACTACGACCGCCACGACGGCCCCGTCCCGGTCCTCGCCGGCGACCGGCGGATGGTCTCGGCCCGGTCCCGTACCGTCCCCGCGGCGGCGGGGAAGGGGGACGCATGAGCGGACGCCTCTGCGGGGCCTGCTCGCACCGGGCCGTCGAGGAGGCCGGCACCCCCGGGGACCCGTGGCGCTCGGTCCTCGCCGCCGTCATGCGCTGGGCCGAGCTCCGGGTCGGGGACCGTCGGGAGGACCGGTACGCGTTGATCGTGGCCGAGGTCGAGCAGCGAAACGCGGCCGACCTCCTTCGCGCCGCGGGGTGGTGCCCGTGATCGACGCCGACGGCTTTTCGGACGAGCGGCCGAAAGAGCCGGGGACGTACTGGGTCGCCACGCCCGGCGGCGACTGGGAGGACCTGGTGACGATCGAGCGCGGCCCCCGCGGCCTCGTCTGCGTCCCCGAGAGCCATGCCATCCCGCCGATGCTCCTCTCGGCGATTCCGCGCGGGTCGCTCCTCTGGAGGCGGGAGGCGTGACGTGGAAGTTCGTGAGCCTCGAGAGCGGCGGCGACATCCAGAGAGTGACCACGCCCTCGGAGCGGGACCGGTTCATCCGGTACTGCCGGTGGGAGGGGATCCGCTACGGCCTCCTCCGGGTCGAGGAGACGGGGATCGCGGTCGAGCGTGCAGTGCTGGAGGAGTAGATGATTCTCTTCCTCTTCCTCTTCCTCTTCCTCTTCCTCTTACCTGAGTACGTACAGGAGCTGTAGAGCTATGTCCAGTCACGATGTAGAGCTAGCTCCACGTCCGGAGTGGACACAGCTCCATGGCGGTCAGAGGAGGTGGCAGGAATGACCGTTTCACCGTGGAATCATGCGCCCAGACGGCTCTGGAAACGGGTCTCGATCTATGTTCGGCCAGACATCCATTCAGCAATCCGAGAACACGGGGAGAACATGACGCTCCTCCTGAACAACGCCCTCGCCCGCAAGTACGGCCTCGACCCGTGCTCCGAGGGCGGCGCGCGGCGGGTCCGGAAGCTCCGCCGCCTCGAGCAGACCACGGCGGCGCTCGAGCAGGAGATCGCCGCCCTATCGATCGAGCTTCGGGACGATCGGCTCGGAAAAGAGCTGAGGGCAGTCCTCGAACAGGAGTACGAGGAGTCCGTTGCGGCCCGTGATAAACGCGCACGGATCGAGACCGAGGCCGCCTCGAGGGTAGGGTGCATCCGGACCGCGCTCGACGCGATCATCGGCGACGCACCAACCGACCCGTACAGGCGGATGCTCCCCGAGAACGACGTCCACGGCGACCGCGCCGATGCCTTCGACGAGCTGGTCGCCCTCGTCGCTCGCCGCTGCAAAGCGGCCGTGGACCCGTCCGAGGTCGTCGGGGAGATCCGCCGGCGGGCCGCGCTGGCGGACGCGGGGGAGGGGCCGTGACCGTCGCGGGACCGGGAGCCCCGGTCCTCCTCGCGCTCGGGACATCGCTCGCCGGCGTCGCCGCCGGCTTCTTTCGCGCGGGCCTCGGGGGAGGTCAGCGTGGAGATTGAGTCCTGGGCGACCGCGGCCACGATCGTCGCCGCCCTCGCCCTCGCCTTCCGCATCGGCGTCTGGTTCTGCGACCGGCGGGCCGGGGCCGTCCTCGCGGTCGCCCGGTCGTTCTGCGCCGAGGTCGCGGTCTACCACCGCCTCGCGGCCGATGGGGAGATCACGGACGCGGAGGCCCGCGAGCTCGCGGACGCCGTCGGCCGGTTCGTCGCGGACCTCGACGCCCTCGGCGAACTCGTCTGCCGGGAGGAGGGGCCGCGGTGACCGTCGTGATCGCGACCCGGAGCGCACCGGCGCGCGACCGGGACCGGGCCGACATCGTCTGCGACGGACGAAATGACGTGGCCGTCCTCGCGAAGGCCCTCGCCGAGCCGGGGGCCGAGGTCGAGCTCTCGGCGGGCGTCTTCGACCTCAACGCGGGCCGCGCCCCGGACGGCACGCGGTACCTCCGGCCGGCCGAGAACGTGACCGTCCGCGGCGCCGGCCCGGGTCTCACGCGCCTCGTGGCCCGGGCCGAGCCGTGCCGGATCGCGGTGGACGCGCCGGGCGTGACCCTCGCGAACCTCGGCGGGTACGGCTGCGTCGGCATCCAGGACACGGCCGACCACTTCGCCTGCGAGGACGTCCATCTCGCCCATAGCCTCGACGGGAAGACCTGCCTCGACTTCGGGCGGAAGGGCGGCTGCACGGCCGCGTTCATGGTCTGGGGCCGGAACGGAAGGACCGTGCGGGGCCTGACGTTTCTGCGGTGCACGGCGGAGCTCTCGTACCACCACGGCTTCTCGCTCAACCTCGCCGGCGCGGCCGAGGGCGGGGGCTTTGCCGACGTCCTCTACGAGCAGTGCCGCGCCCTCGGCGCCGGCTCCGGCAGGGAACCGTGGTCCTGCGGCTTCGACATCCCCGACGCCGGCGACATCAGCAGCCTCTCGGTCGTCGGCTGCCGGGCCGTCGACTGCTGGCAGGACGGCTTTCACCTCGACGGGTCGTGGGACGGCCACCGGCAGCGCGCGAAGGACGTCCTCTTCGAGCGGTGCCGCGCGGTCCGCTGCGGCCGGCGCTCGGGCACGGGGCCGGCCGAGCTCTACCAGTCCGGCTTCTACGTCCAGTCCGCGACGCTGATAGACTGTCACGCCGAAGGGTGCCGGAAGGCCGGCTTCCTCTGCAAGAACGAGGAGACGGGCGGGCTGACCCTTATAGATTGTTCGGACACCGGGTCCGCCTACTCCCTCGTCATCGAGTACGGCGGCACGCAGGCCCGCGTCGCCGGCTTCGTCTCGGACGGCGCGACGCGCCGGGCGCTCCAGATGGTCGGGAACCGCGCCGACGTCGAGGTCGAGGTCCGGAACTTCGCTGGCGACGGCCGGCCCGTCCTGCTCGGCGTCACCGAGCGGCTCGAGTTCGTCGACGCGCCGGGCCACGCCGCCGACCTCGAGCGCTACCGCTCCCGGGGCTACGCGATGCGGGGCAACCGGATCGCCCTCACGGTCGAGGGGCGGGCGGACGTCGGCGATCTCGTCGCGGTCCACCCGCCGTCCGTGAACGGCGTGGACATGGCCGGCGTGACGGTCGAGTACTGCCCGCCGCGCCCGCTGCCGGACGGGGCATGAGCTCTGTCGCTCGGGCAGCCGGCCGCGGTCTCGCCCGGCACGGCCGCCCCGGGCCAACCGGGACGGAATCGTTAAGCATCGTTCCGTAGGATATGGAAGCGAGATGGTCAACGCACAGGCTCCGGCCCTCTCGAGAGAGAGCGTCCTCGCGCGGCTCCGGGCCCACCGCCGGTCACTCGCCGACGAGTTCGGTGTCGCCGAGATCGCGCTCTACGGCTCGGTTGCACGCGGAGACGCGGGGGCCGGGAGCGACGTCGACCTCATGGTCGTTCTCTCCCGCCCCCTCGGATGGGACCTCGTCCTGCTCCGCGACTACCTCGAGTCCATCCTCGAAAGACCGGTCGACCTGGTGGTCCGCGGTGGGTTGGAGGCGCGGCCGACGCTCTGGGACCGGGTAAGCCGGGAGCTGGTCTATGCCTGAGCGGTCCGTAGCCGTCCTCCTCGAGGATATGACGGACGCCGCCGGCCGAATCCTCGAGTATACGGACGGGTACGATCTCTCTCGCTTTGTCGCGGACACCCGGACGTTCGACGCGGTCCTGCGGAACCTCGAGGTCCTCGGCGAGGCGGCAGCACAGGTGCCCGCTCCGTTCCGCGCTCGCCACCCCGGGATCCCCTGGCGGCAGATCATCGGCCTCCGGAACGTGGTGGTCCATCGATACTTCGCCGTCGACCCCGAGACCGTCTGGACGATCGTCGCCACCCAGCTACCGTTACTTCTCCCGCAGCTGCACGAACTGGAGCCGGATACCGGCGCCTGAAGGGACCCGTGCATCGGGGGCGGCCGGGGTTTGTGGACGCCCCGGGGCATGCCTCGGGCCTCGCCCGGTTCCGTCGCGGGGTTGCGCGATGCGGAACAGCCGGATCCGGGCCGTAACGGATCTGCCGGGAGAGGCCGTCCTGGTCCACCCGCCGTCCGTGAACGGCGTGGACATGGCCGGGGTGACGGTCGAGTACTGCCCGCCGCGGCCGGCGATGGGGGAACGAGATCGCTGAACGGCCGGGTCGACGCCGCCGACGTCGTCCGGCTCTCGAACAACCTCCGATCTCGTTCTCATTCCGCCTGCCGGTGCCGTGACATGCACCGGGACCCGGCACCGCTCGCGGTACCCGGGATGGTTCCGGGGCGATCGCCGCCGGGTTCGACCCGCTCGCGACTGGCTGCGGCCCCGGTTCGGTCGACGACCATGCTCCCGGCGGGAGGTGCGGCGGGCGCCGGCGACCGTTCGCTGGCCGGCGGGCCAGGTTTCGCCAATGCCTCTCCCCTTGCTTTATTATGCGCCTCGCGATACATACTCGCATGGGCCGCCCCCCGTCGTTCCTCCTCGTGCTGGCACTCCTCGTCCTCGCCGGCGCCCTGCTCGTCACCCCGGTTCATGGCGCGCTGCCGCTGCGGATTGTCAGCTGGGGCGATAATGACGTCTACCAGGTATCGCAGACGCCGACGGGCACGGGATTTAAAGCCATTACCGCAGGCAACGCTCACAGCGTCGCGCTCCGTACCGACGGCTCGATCGTCAGCTGGGGATATGTCTGGTTCGGCCTGGTCTCGGGGACGCCGACGGGCACGGGGTTTACGGCCATTGCCGCGGGTGGCGATGTCAGCCTCGCGCTTCGCGCGGACGGCTCGATCGCCAGCTGGGGAAGTGATCAGTATGGCCAGGTCTCGCAGACGCCGTCGGGCACCGGGTTTACAGCCATTGCCGCCGGCGCCGATCACTGCCTCGCGCTTCGCGCGGACGGCTCGATCGTCAGCTGGGGCGATGATCAGTATGGCCAGGTCTCGCAGACGCCGTCGGGCACCGGGTTCACGGCCATCGCCGCCGGCTGGTGTCACAGCCTGGCACTTAGCGCCGACGGCTCGATCGCCAGCTGGTGGTCTGATTGG
>JBDKUZ010000069.1:0-15589 GCA_039679395.1 Methanospirillum sp.
CTCGAGGGCGCCAAGAACATGAAGGTCGCAGTCACGGTCAAGGGCTGCGACATGATGGCCATGTACGAGCTGGCCAAGCGCGGCCAGATCAACCTCGACAACGTCATCATGATCGGCGTCAACTGCGGCGGATCGGTCAGCCCGGTCATCGCGCGCAGGATGATCGAGGAGAAGTTCGGCGTCAACCCCGACGACGTGGTCAAGGAAGAGATCGATAAGGGCCAGTTCATCATCCAGACCAAGAGCGGGGAACACAAGGGCATCTCTATCGACGAACTCGAGGAGGAAGGCTACGGCCGGCGCACGAACTGCCGCCGGTGTCTGATGAAGGTCCCGCGCGGAGCCGACATCGCCGCCGGCAACTGGGGCGTCATCGGCCCGAAGGCCGGCAATGCGACCTTCGTCGAGGTCTGCAGCCAGAAGGGCGCGGACCTCTTGACCAAGGCGGCCGAGGCCGGCGTCATCGCGACCGAGCCCGCGAACCCCAAGGGGATCGAGATCCGCGGCAAGATCGAGGGCGCGATGCTCAAGCTCGGGAACAAGTGGCGTGCCAAGGACTTCGAGTCGCTCGGCGAAGGCGATGAGCGCCTCAAGAAGATCCTGGGCGAGACGAGCCGCTGCATCAAGTGCTACTCCTGCGTCGAGAACTGCCCGATCTGCTACTGCGAGGACTGCTCGACCAAGAACCCGGCGCTGGTCACGCCCGGCCAGGTTCCGCCCGGCTTCATGTTCCACCTGATCCGCTTCAGCCACGTCGCGGACTCGTGCGTGAACTGCGGCCAGTGCGAGGAGCTCTGCCCAGCGGAGATCCCGAACGCGCTCTTCATGCACGCTCAGCAGTGCGAGCTCGAGAAGCTCTTCGGCCACAAGCCCGGCGTCGACATGTCGCTCCCGGTGCTCGCGCTCGTCGAGGACAAGACCGAGCGGAAGCGCCGTTCGAACACGGGCGACGATCAGATCTACAAGAACGTCTTCAACCCGGGCCCCGAGCAGGCCTGAAGACTACTCCTTTTTTTCGACGACCCGGACGCGTGCTCTGGGAAATCGCAGCTCCAGACGGAGGGGATCCGCTGTGACCAAAAGCCCGATCTCGTCGAGCGCGAGCAGGTCGCGGAGCATGCCGAGACCGCGGTCGAGCTCGCGCGAGAAAGCACGGTCGGAGTGCAGACGGCGATCGGGGCGCTGAGCATCGTCCTCGTAGACGACGAGGAGGGGGTCTCCATCGCACAAAGCGATCCGGATCGCACCGGGCCGGGGAACGGTGGCCGCCGAGAACTGGAAGAGGCGCTCGAAGAGGTTCTCAAGGACGCTGAAGACGGCCGGGTCCGCCGTGACCGTTACCTGCGGAACCGCGATCCCGAGTTCGATTCCGCCCAGATCGGCCGAGTCGGCCGCGTCGCGGATCAGCGTAGCGAGGTCTCTCGCTTCGGGCGGCCGGCTTCCCAGCTCCTCTACCTCGCGGGAGAACTCGACGATCCGGCCGATCTCGCCGGCGGCGGCAGTCGCCCGGTCGAGCCCGACGCAGGTTGCGGGGTCGCCGACGGAGTCGCGGGCAAGGCCGATATATCCGAGCACGATGGTCAGTTCGTTCTTGATGTCGTGACGCGCGGTCTGCAGGAGGCGTGTGACGGTCTCGCGCCTGATCGTCGGATCCGCTCCGCTCGGGATCGGGGAGAGAACGATCTCCACCACACCGACCGTCTCCTCTCCCGCCACGATCGGCGCGGCCCTGACGAAGAGCGCGCGCTTCACGCCCGAGAGCTCCGCAATGAGGAGGGCTGAGAAGCCATCGCCGTCACGTTCGATCGCCGAGAGGTGAGAGGGGGCCGATCTCGCCGGGTCGAGTACGAGATCCGCGAGCAGGAACCCCGCCGACCCGATGAACGCGGCACCGTGGGCTCCGCCACCCTTCCCGACAAGGTGCTCGCCCGCAACGCCGGTCAGCCGTGCGAGAGCCGGGTTCCAGGCGAGGACGACACCCGCGGTATCGAGAGCATACGCCGGCACCGGGAGGTGTTCGACCGTCGAGACGATACCATTTAGAACCCCCATCCCGACGGGCATGATACGGATAGATTGCCTTTGTTCATAACAAGCTTTCTGTCTGGTGCCCGGCGATGACGGAGCGAGCCTGTTCCCGTACTCTCCGTACGGGTCGGAGAGGGGAGGGCCATCGCGACGGTTGCCGCCACTCTCGCGACAGACCGGCAGTTTATAGACCGGACGTCTCCATTATATCAGGCGTGAAGGGGAGACGGGAGGCCGGCGCGGTCCGGCTCGGGCGCGATGGGCTGCAGCTCTACGAGCAGAGCGGGTACGGCCGGCCCGGTGGCGACGGACTGTCGCTCGTCCCGGTCGAAGCCTTGTACCTCGTTCACCGCGGGCGTCTCGAGCTTCCCGGCGAGACCTTCGAGAGCCTGCTCGCGGAGTTCGCGGCGGACCCGCACTTTCTCCGGGCGTATCTCGTCTACCGCGATCTTCGCGAGCGGGGCTACGTCGTCCAGACGGGGCCCCACGACTTCCGCGTCTTCCGCCGGGGACAGCGGCCGGGCTCGGGGCAGTCGCAGTACATGGTCAGGGTCCTCTCCGAACGCGACCCGGTCGCATTCGACAGCGTGATCGCCGAGGCGACGTCGACCGCGCAGATGCGCAAGTCCCACCTGCTCGCCGTCGTCGACGACGAGGATGAGCTGACGTACTACGAGGTGAAGCTGCCGACCCTGCCGGACCGGGAATCGGCCGTACCGGTGAGAGCGGTTACAGCGCACATGTTCGGCTGGGCCGCGATCGCGGAGGGCGAGGCGGCGGTTGTGCTCGAGGGTGCCGGATACGGCACCCGCCTCGACGACCGCCGGCTCAAGCTCGCGCCAGTCGAGGCGCTCTACCTGATCGCGAACGGGTGGCTCGATCTCGACAACCGCGCGTCCGGACCGAAGGATTACGGCGCCGTCGTCGCGGGAATCGACGCGGAGGCCCGCGAGAAGAGCGCGGTCTACGCTCACCTCCGCGATCGGGGATACGTCCCGCGCACCGGGTACAAGTTCGGCCACCATTACCGCGTCTACGGTGCGGCAAAGACCCACTCGGAGATGCTGGTCCATGCCCTTCCCGGGGGAGCGGCCCTACCCATGTCGGTCATCTCGCGCTCGGTTCGGCTCGCCCACTCGGTAAAAAAGAAGATGCTCTTTGGCTGCGTACATACTGAAGGCATCTTCTTCGTCGAATTTGCCCGCATAAAGCTGTGAGTTAACCCATGCCGGAAGCACTCAACCCCTGGTCCGCCGGCCAGGCGATTGATACCAGACGCCTCTTCGACGACTTCGGGATCGAGCCGATCGGCCCCCTGCTCGATCTGCTCCCCGAGGTCCCCGCGTTCATGCGGCGCGGCATCATTGTCGGCCATCGCGACTATCGGCCGATCGCGGAGGCGATCCGCGACCGCCGCCCGTTCCACGTCCTGACCGGGTTCATGCCCTCGGGCCACCCGCACCTCGGACACCTGCTGGTGATGCGCGAGGTCGTCTGGCATGTCCGGCAGGGCGGCCACGGGATGATCACGATCGCGGACAGGGAGGCCCACGCGGTCCGCGGGCTCTCGTGGGAGGACTGCGACCGATACGGACGCGAGTACCTGACCGCGCTGTTTGCGCTCGGGTACACCGGCGAGGCGTACTTCCAGTCCGAGAACGGCGCTCTCAAGGACCTCGCATTCGAGGCCGCAACGCGGATCAACTTCTCGGAGCTTGCCGCGATCTACGGATTCGGGGCCGAGACCACGCTCGCCCATGCGATGAGCGTGGTCACCCAGGTCGCGGACATTCTCTATCCCCAGGTCGCTGGCGAGCCTGCCCCGACCGTGGTCCCCGTCGGGCTCGACCAGGACCCTCACATCCGCCTGACGCGGGACGTCGCGAACGGCCTGCGGTTCTTCACGGTCGAGGATCGCGTCGACCACGTCTCGGTCCGGGCGAAGAACGCCCCTGCGGGGGCGCTCGAAGCCGTCGCGAAGGCTCTGCCGGGCTCGAAGCGGTACGAGGGGCACGTCGACGTCCGAGGCGTTCCGCACGCCGAGGTGGCCGAACTCGTCCGGCGGATTGAGCGGGACTTCGGCGGCTTCGGCTTCTACCTGCCGTCGGCGACGTACCACACGTTCATGCCCGGCCTTCAGGGCGGCAAGATGTCGTCCTCGGTCCCCGACTCCCTCTTCGGGTTTGCCGAACCATCGGCCGCAGTCAGAAAGAAGGTGATGGGGGCATTGACCGGCGGGCGGACCACGCTCGAGGAGCAGCGGCGGCTCGGCGGCGAGCCCGAGCGCTGCACGCTCTACGAGCTGAACCGGTTTCACATGTGCGACGACGACGCGGAACTCGCCGAGCTGCGGAGGCGCTGCATGGCCGGCGAGGTGACGTGCGGGGCCTGCAAGCGC
Source organism: Methanospirillum sp. (assembly GCA_039679395.1). Classification (GTDB taxonomy): domain Archaea; phylum Halobacteriota; class Methanomicrobia; order Methanomicrobiales; family Methanospirillaceae; genus UBA288. The sequence continues at coordinate 4,427 of JBDKUZ010000069.1, forward strand.
GAAACAGCGGACCGCGTGGAGTCGTTCCTCGCGGACTTCCGCGAGCGGATGGACGAGGTCGAACATCTCGCGCGAGAGATCTGAAGACTCATGACGAAGAGCACACTCTCATTGAACGAGCGGCGCCTGCTCGCGGCCCTCGCGCCGCTCGGCGCGGCGGATGCCGTCGAACTCGGCGCGATCCTCGGAGCGGCCCCCGATGCGATCGTCCAGTATGCGAACCTGCTTGCCCAGAACGGCGGGCTCGCGACAGTCGAACGCGTGGTCGAGACGTCCTACGACCTCACCGAGGAGGGGCGGCGATATGCGGAGAGAGGATTGCCGGAGCGGCAGCTCCTCCTCTCGATCGGCGACCGGACGCCGATGGCCGAGCTGAAGGCGCACCCTCTCGCGTCAATCGGGATCGGCTGGCTCAGGCGCAAAGGCTGGGTCACGATCTGCGACGGCGTCGTGGAGCGGGCGGGCGATACTCCCGAGGGCGAGGACGAGCGAGCGTTGAGGCGAGAACCACTGACCGATGGGCCGGGACTCCGCGAACTCCTCAAGCGCGGACTCGCCGTCGAGCGCGAGACGGTCGGCTACCGGGTCGCGATTACGCCCGCGGGCAGAGGGCTCGTCGAGGCGGGCCTCGACCTCCGCGAGGAGGTCGGCCAGATCACGCACGAGATGCTCCTGACCGGCGATTGGCGGGATGCGGCCCTCCGCCGGTACCGGGTCGACCGCCTTCCGCGTCGCGCCGTCCCGGGTAAGATCCACCCATATCAGCGTCTTCTCGACGAGATGCGCCGAATCCTGCTCGAGATGGGCTTCGTCGAGATGGAGGGAGAACTCGTCCAGTCCGGCTACTGGAACTTCGACGCGCTCTTCCAGCCGCAGGACCACCCGGCCCGGGAGATGCAGGATACGTTCTACCTCGGCGGCGAGGCCGACCTCCCCGACGGCTGGGAGGAGGTGCGCAACATGCACGAGCATGGTGGAGAGACCACCTCTTCCGGATGGGGCGGCACGTGGCAAGAGGCGAAGGCTCGCCAGCAGGTGCTCCGGACGCACGCGACGGCGCTCTCGATCCAGTACCTCGCTGCCCACCCGACACCGCCGATCAAGGCGTTCGCGATCGGCCGCGTCTTCAGACGCGAGGCGATCGACCCGACCCATACCCCGGAGTTCGAACAGCTCGAGGGGATCGTGATGGACGAGGGGGTCACCTTCTCGCACCTGCTCGGTTTCCTCCGCGAGTTCTACAGCCGGCTCGGCTTTCCCCAGGTCCGGTTCCGGCCCGGGTACTTCCCGTACACCGAGCCGTCGGTCGAGCCCGAGGTCTTCGTCGAGGAGCTCGGATGGGTCGAGCTCGGCGGCGCCGGGGTCTTTCGCGAGGAGGTCACGGCTCCGCTCGGGATCGAGCACCCCGTCCTCGCGTGGGGCCTCGGGGCCTCGCGCCTGGCCATGCTTCGCCTCGGACTCAAGGACCTCCGCCAGCTCTACCGCTCGGACATCGACTGGATCCGCGAGACACCCATACGGGGGAGGCGCTGAGCATGCCGGTCATCACACTCCCGTACCGGTACCTCGAACAACTCGTCGGACTGCCGCGTGAGGCGATCGTCGAGCGGCTACCGATGTTCGGCTCGGACATCGAGCGGCGCTGCGACGACCACGTCGACGTCGAGTTCTTCGCGAACCGGCCCGACCTCTTCTCGACGGAGGGGGCGGCGCGGGCGCTGCGCGGCTTCCTCGGGCTCGATGAGGGGGCGGCGCGCTACGAGACCGCGCCCTCCGGTATTGCGTTCTCGGTCGATCCGGGACTCGTCGCGATCCGCCCGTTCCTCGGGTCGGCGGTCGTGCGCGGTCTCTGCCTGGACGAGGAGGCGATCATCTCGCTGATGGGTCTTCAGGAGGCCCTCCATTGGGCCGTCGGCAGGGGCCGGAGAAAGGTCGCGATCGGCCTACACGACCTCGCCCGGGTTCGACCTCCGTTCCGGTACCTCGCATCGAGTCGCGACCGAAGCTTCGTCCCGCTCGACTTCGAGGAGGCGATGAGCATGGAGGAGATGCTCGAGCGGCACCCGAAGGGGCGGGCATACGCCCACCTCGTCGCGGAGGCCCCGCGCTTTCCCCTGATCGTCGACGCCGACGACGCCGTCCTCTCGTTTCCGCCGATTATCAACGGCGAGCTGACCAGAGTCTCTACCGCGACCACCGACGTCCTCCTCGACTGCACGGGCACGGACCGGCGGGCTGTCGAGACTGCGACGACGATCCTCTGCACTGCTCTTGCAGAGGCAGGCGGCCGTCTCGAGACGGTCGAGATCGACGGCGTGCCCACGCCCTCGCTCGCCTCATCGTTCCGCGAGGTCTCGGTCGGCGAGTGTAACCGCCTCCTCGGCCTCGATCTCGATGCCGCGACCTTTGCCGCCCTGCTCCGGCGCATGCGTTTCGGCGCCGAGCCGACAAGTCCCGATCGCGTCCGGCTCGAGGTCCCCTGCTACCGTTCGGACATCATGCACGACTGGGACGTCTTCGAGGACGTCGCGATCGCGTACGGATACGAGCGATTCCCGGCCATCGCGTCGAAGACCGCAACGATCGCCGAGGAGCTGCCGTCGAGCCGGTTGAAGCGGAATGTGCGCGAGGCGCTCTCCGGGCTCGGATACCTCGAGACCATGCCGTTCGTGCTGACAAGCGAGGACGTGCTCTTTACGCGCATGCGCCGCGAGCCGGCCCCGCATGTCCTCCGGCTGCTCCATCCGATCTCGGAGGACCAGTCCGTTGCCCGGACCTCGCTCCTGCCCCTCCTGATGGAGCTCCTCGAGTACAACCGGTTCCGCGAGCTCCCGCAGCGACTCTTCGCGGTCGGTGAGACCCTGCGGGAGTACCGGACGGGGCTCGGAACGGCGGCCGTCTCGTGCCACGGCGCCGCGGATTTTTCCGAGGCCTACGCCGTCGCGGACGCACTCTGCCGCGAGCTCGGCCTCGCGTACACGGCGATCGAGTCGGACGACCCGGCCTTTATCGAGGGCCGGCGCGGCACGCTGTTCGCGGACGGCGTTCCCGTCGGCGTCTTCGGCGAGGTCCATCCCGAGGTGGTCGGGGCCTTCGGGCTGGACCACCCGGTGGCCGCGGTCGAGCTCGACCTCTCCGGGCTTCTCTGAAAGATCAGGGCCGGACCGGGACGCCGCGCCCGGCCAGATACTCTTTTACGTCGCGCACGGTCAGCTCGCCGTAGTGGAAGACGGAGGCCGCGAGGGCCGCGTCGGCCTTTCCCCTGACAAACCCGTCATAGAAGTGCTCGAGCGTGCCGACGCCGCCGCTCGCGATCACCGGGATTCCGACCGCGTCCGAGACGGCGGCCGTGATGGCGAGGTCGAAGCCGTCCTTGGTCCCGTCGGTCTCCATGCTGGTGAGCAGCACCTCGCCCGCGCCCCGCGCCTCCGCCTCCCGCACCCACGCGATCGCGTCGATCCCCGTCGGCCGACGGCCGCCGTAGGTCACGACCTCATACCAGCAGCTGCGGCCGTCGCCGAGGGCGATCGGCGTCCCGTCGGGGTTCGGCGTGAAGTTCCGGCGCACGTCCATCGCGATGACGATGCACTGGGTCCCGAACGCGTTCGCGCCCTCGGCGATCAGCTCGGGCCGCTCGACCGCGCTCGTGTTGACGCTGACCTTGTCCGCTCCGGCGCGGAGGATCAGGCGGATGTCGTCCGTGGTCCTGATCCCCCCGCCGACGGTGAGGGGGAGGAAGAGCTGGTCCGCCGCGCGCTCGATCACCTCGACGATCGTGCCGCGTCCCTCCTTCGAGGCCGTGATATCCAGGAAGACCACCTCGTCGGCCCCCTGCTCGTTGTACCGGGCCGCGAGCTCGACCGGGTCCCCCGCGTCCCGCAACCCGAGGAAGTTCGTGCCCTTGACCACCCGCCCGTCCTTGATATCCAGGCACGGGATGATCCGCTTGGTCAGCACCATCGCACGTACCCGGTCGCTCTCTCGCCTATAGAGAGTTATGGATTCAAGTAGCCCGCCGTCCACCTCTACGGACATGGACTCGGGAATGCGCAAGATCACCTGGGCCGCGCAGTACATGCCCGTGCTGCGCGCGATTGCGAAACGGTTCGCGACCGAGCGGCCGCTCGAGGGGCAGCGGATCGCGATGGCGCTTCACGTCGAGGCCAAGACGGCGAACCTCGTCCGGGCGCTCGCGGCCGGAGGGGCCGAGGTGGCTATCACGGGCTGCAATCCCCTCTCGACACAGGACGACGTGGCGGCCGCGCTCGGGGAGTTCGAGGGGATCCGGTGCTACGCCAGGCACGCATGCCCCGTCGACGAATACTACGCCGCGATCGATCGGGTGCTCGACACACGGCCGACCGTGACGATCGACGACGGCATGGATCTCATCCACCGTCTCCACACGGCCCGCCGCGAGCTCCTGCCCGGCGTCATCGGCGGGTGCGAGGAGACCACGACCGGTATCCACCGGCTCCGGGCGATGGCAGCCGAGGGGAAGCTCGAATTTCCCGTCGTCGCCGTGAACGACACGCCGATGAAGCGCTCATTCGACAACGTCCACGGTACGGGTGAGTCGGTGCTCGCCTCGCTGATGATCACCACGAACGTGCTGATCGCGGGCAAGCGATTTGTCGTGGCGGGGTACGGTTACTGCGGCCGTGGCCTCGCGCGGAAGGCGAAGGGGATTGGCGCGCGGGTGATCGTGACCGAGGTGGACCCGCGCCGCGCGCTCGAGGCGCACATGGACGGTTTCGACGTGATGCCCATGGACGAGGCGGCCGCGTGCGGCGAGATCTTCGTCACCACGACGGGGGATATCGGCGTGATCGGCGAGCGCCACTTCACGCGCATGCAGGACGGCGCGATCCTCGCGAACGCGGGCCACTTCAACGTCGAGATCGACCTCGAGCGACTCCACCAGATCGCCGACGCGGTCGAGGAGCGCGACGGGATCGAGACCTTCGTCCTCGGCGACCGGCGGGTCCACGTCCTTGCCGAGGGGCGGCTGGTCAACCTCGCGACGCCGAAGGGGATGGGCCACCCGATCGAGGTGATGGACCTCTCGTTCGCGATCCAGGCGCTCTCGGCCGAGTACATCGCACGGCGCGGGCGCGACCTCCCGGGTGGCGTCTATGACGTGCCGGCCGCGATCGACGAGGCCGTGGCTCGCGAGAAACTGACGTCGCTCGGAATTGCGATCGACCGCCTGACGGACGAGCAGGTTCGGTACCTCTCGGCCTGGGACGTCGGGACATAGGGATTGTTCCCTGGAGGGGAGTCCTGGTTATGCTGATTGCCGGCGAGCGACGGGAGGCGTCTTCGGGACGCTCGTTCGAGCTGATGAACCCCGCTACGGGAGAGGTGATCGCGAGCGTCCCGCTGGGGGATGCGGATGACCTCCGGGCCGCGGTCGAGGTGGCGACGGAAGCGGCACAGGGCTGGGGAGAGACCCTGGCCCGCGATCGCGGGAAGGTCCTGGCCAGGGCGGCAGCGCTGATCCGCGAGCGGACGAACGGGCTCGCCGAGCAGCTGACGCGGGAACAGGGCAAGCCGCTCCGCGAGGCGGTCGACGAGGTGCGGGGAGCCGCGAACGTCTTCGAGTACTATGCAGGTCTTGCTTCGAGCTTCGCGGACACCAGGATCCGGCTTGCTGGAGGAATCGAGGCCGAGGTCCGATACGAGCCGATTGGGGTCGCCGGGACGATCATTCCCTGGAACATGCCGGCCCTCCTCTTTGCCTGGAAGGTCGTCCCGGCGCTCCTCTGCGGAAATGCCCTGATCGTGAAGCCAGCCTCGACCGCCCCGCTCACGCCCCTCGCGCTCGCCGCGTGCGTGCAGGAGGCCGGGCTTCCCCCGGGAGTGCTGAACGTCGTGACTGGTCCGGGCGAGACCGTCGGCGAGGCGCTGGTACGGAATCCCGCGGTCCGGAAGATCTCGTTCACGGGCTCGTCCGCGACGGGCAAGCGCGTCATGGCCCTCGCGGCGGATCATGTGGCCCACGTCACGCTCGAGCTCGGCGGCTCGGACCCGATGATCGTCTGCGCCGACGCCGACCTCGAGAGCGCGGTGGCAGGTGCGGTCTCTGGCCGATACTACAACTCCGGCCAGGTCTGCACGGCCGTCAAGCGCCTCTTCGTCCAGGACACGATCGCGGACGAGTTCGTGCACCGGCTCACGGCATCCGTGAATCGGCTCAGGGTCGGCAACGGACTTGAAGCCGGTACGACCATGGGGCCGCTCAACACGATGGCCGCGCGCGACCGGATCGGCGACCTGGTCGACCGGGTCCGGGACAGGGACGAAGGGAAGGTCGCGCTCGGCGGGACGATGCCGGGCGAACCGGGATTCGCAGCGGGGGCCTACTACGCCCCGACCGTCGTCACGGACGTGGTGCCGGAGTCGCCGCTGATGACCGAGGAGATCTTCGGCCCGGTGCTGCCCGTCGCCCGGTTCGCGACCCTCGACGAGGCGATCCGACGTGCGAACGACAGCAGGTTCGGTCTCGGCGCCTCGGTCTGGACCCGCGATCCGAAGACGATTCGCGAGGCAACCCATCGCCTCCAGGCGGGCATCGTCTGGGTGAACCTCCACCTGAAAGTGCCGCCCGAGGTACCGTTCGGCGGTGTCAAGGAGTCAGGGCTCGGACGCGAGAACGGCATCCAGGCCCTCGAAGCCTGGAGCGAAGAGAAGACGGTGCTCGTCCGAGCTTGAGGGGCGGACCACGACCGATCATGGTCGGACGTGCGGGGCGACCCTCCCGCCGCAGCAGAGGAAAGGCTCCGGTCTCTCTCAAAGAGTGCGGCCCCATCAATCGAGAGACCGGAGGATCAGCCTGACCGATCGGTCCTTCTCATCGGTCGAAACATGTTCGATCTTACAGGGTCGGGCAAGACCGGCAACTGCCATACAGGCGAAGAGGCTGCACGTCGGGCAGCCGATCATCGTGCAGCACTTGGGGGAGACCGTCCGGATGGCGTTGCAGCCATCAAAGAACCTGTACCCCGAAAGCCGGACCTCGATGAGATCTCCTTCGGGAACGATCTCGACCTTCCTCGCGAGATCGAGCGCGTCCTCCCCCACTTCACGGACGGCTTTGCAGAAACCCGCCATCTCGTGGGGCACGGCAAGGCTGTGCTCGCGTACAAGGCGGTCGTAGATAGCCTTGCCCGGCGGCACCATCTGGATACCGCCACCGTACCCCTCGCTGATGAACGTATAGTCGTCGGGGGGCAGCACCGTCGGCGGAGCATCCCCGACGGGCACCACCTGGATAATCTGTCTGTCGCGGAGAAAGAGGTGGGCGTCGCCCTGCAGACCGAGATCGGCGCAAAAACGGGTGAGATCGATCACCGGGTCGGCGGCCGCAACCCCCGCGAACCAGGGGGGAGCGGACTCTCCCTGGTACTGGGTCAGGATAAAGACGCCGCCGATGAAACAACCGACTCCCACGAGGACGAGGGTCGCGCTCGTCATATCCCCCCGTCCCGTCAGGGCGGCGACAAGAAGCAGGAGAGCCGCTGCAGCGATCAGGGCAGCCCCCGGGGCAAATCCATTGCGATAGTCATTCACGTCGCACCACCTATCGAGATCCGCCGGCCCACGAGGACGTTCAATCCTGTGGAGCCGATGATATGGGCCTCGCCGAGGAAGGAGCTCCCCCGGTAGAACACCCGAGCCGCACCGGCGATCGCAGCTCCGAGGAGAGCCACATTAATCGTACGGTCCGAAGCCACCTCCGGAATCGACAGGCCCACGCCGGCCGCCCATGTCACGCACAGGGGAGCGGCCTGCCGACGCTGCATCAGATCGCCTCCACCCGCGGGTACGGGCTGAGTGTACTGACGGAGTTCCTGACAGACCGCGGCAATCGGATCACGAGATGCCGTCGTCGCCGGCGGGCGACGGCAGCGATCAGATTCAGATGGCTCACTTCATCCGATGACGCCGTGTAGATCACCACCTCGCGGTGCTCCGCCTTCTTCATGGCATGATCGATCTCCTGCTCGAAGGAGGTTCTCATTGATCGCCGGAGGGTCACTCGAAGCACGGTCGCGAGCCGTTGTGAAGGGACGAGCAGACCTCGCTCGATCGATTGCAGCCGCTCCAGGAGAACAAGTGGGTCCATGACCCGATACAGAGGGTGAACCGGATCTGGAATGCGGAGGCTCAGGAGACCGAGCAACACTCCGAGGTCGCGCTCATGATAACGGAAATCGACCACTTCCCCGCCTGCGATCACCAGCAGCGTGCAGTGACCCTGCTCGCGGATCTCGCGCTCGATCATCTCCCCGGCGGCGGTGATGATGGTGGCACCCCCGGGAGTCTCCGAGTCGGGCAGGTCGATGACCACGAGGGGGGCGTTGCCGATCTCGGTTGTCGTCTCCCGGACGAACGGCCGCCCATATTTTGCCGTGAGTTTCCAGTCCACCATGGAGGCGTCGTCTCCCCGACGGAAGGGACGAAACCCGCTGACGCCCTCTCCCCGCGGGAATCCTGCGCGATCAAGCTCCACCGTTCCGACATCGTTTCCCGTGGAGGATTCGGATATCCTGTTCGCGGCCGGGTAGACGGTGATCCGCTCTCCCATGCAACCGGAAGATGCGCAGAGGATCGTCGTCGAGAAGAAGCGATCTCTCGTCTCAAGCACGACTCCACGGAAGCGGACCTCTCCCGGTGTGATGAACCGAACCCGATACAGCCCCCCGTGTGGAGAGAGCACCGCGTCCTCCGTGTCGTAGACCGCGGAGCGTGGAGGAAGGTCCCTAAGCCGAACCAGAAGCCCCGGCACGGCCGGCGTCGTCGCCGTGAGGTTGACCTCCGTCGGCATTCCCACGCAGTGGATACCTTTTCCAATCGTACGCTCGACCTCGAGACCATCCACAATGCGTGCGGTGCGATACAGAAAGAGCGCTGCCTGACCGCACAGGAGGGCAGCGAGTCCCATCGCCCCGGCAGCCACGGCTAGACTGTCCAGATACAGGGCAATCACGCCGAGAACGATCGCGACGATCGCACAGCCTCCTGTCCACGGAGTCGTCTGCACCGGACTACGCCACCTCGACTGCCTCAAGGATCTCGGTGATCACGTGATCGACCGCGACTCTACTTGTCTCGGCGTCCCGTTCCAGGATAAGTCGGTGGCCCATGACAGGCCGGGCCATTCGTTCCACATCGTCCGGGATCACATAGGTCCGACCGTCGATCGCAGCCCTAGCCTTCGCACCCCGGAGTAGAGCGAGCGAGCCGCGAGTGGATGCGCCGAGCCGGACGCCGCCGTGGGCTCGGCTTGCGATCACGACATCGCGGATGTACCTGAGGATTGCTTCGCTCGCGGTGATCTTCTGAACCGTCTGGTTCATCGACCGTATCTCGTCGATCGAGAGCACCTGAGGGATCCGGCTATCGTAGAGATCCCAGTCCAACCTGCCCTCCTGATCGCGCCGGAGGATCTCGATCTCGTGCTCGTCGTCCATCTGCGAGAGGGCAGTGCTGTAGTTAAACCGGTCGCGCTGGGCCTCGATCAGGGGGAAGGTCCCCTCGAACTCCTGCGAGTTCTGGGTCGCGATCACGAAGAACGGATCGCCGAGGGGATAGGTGAGACCATCGATCGTGGTCTGATGCTCAGCCATGGCCTCGATCAGAGCGGATTGCGTTTTAGGCGTAAGACGGTTGATCTCGTCGATCATGACGAAGTTGGCAAAGATCGGTCCTTTTTGCAGGACGAACTCCCGCCGTTCGGTGTCGTAGATCCGGACGCCAAGGATGTCGGCAGGCTGGACGTCGACCGCACCCTGGATCCGGTTGAACTGGTAGCTGATGACCCGTGCGATGATCTTCGAGATCGTGGTCTTGGCCGTTCCCGGCACGCCGTCGATCAGGACGTGGCCGCCGGTCAGGACTCCGATCAGGATCAGGTCGACAAGGTCGCTGTTGCCGACCACGTACTCCCCGACCGCCTCCTGGATCAATCGGTGAGCGTTCTCGATCTCCCGGACATTTCCTTCAAGTTCTGGATGCGCCATCGCGTCCCCTTACCTTCTTCGTCTGCCGAATGACCAGGCGATCAGCCCGAGGGAGAGCGCCGTGACCACAACAACGAGTGCAGGTGTCTCCCTCACCCATAAAAAGGTGCTGATCGGACCTGCCGCGGTCGCCGTCTGGCTGAGCCGCTGATCCGTCAGGGTCGCATCCGCGGCCAGACGCCTGACAAGGAGCCCGTTGTCGCAACCGGAGAGCCCCTGCATTGCGTTGATAAATAGGCTCGCATCACCGATCACGACGACCTTTCCCGCACCGACGGTCTCCTCGGTGGCCACGGTAAATCGCCCGAGGGGTTCCGTGCGATCCACCCGTCCGTCTCCATCGGTATCGATCCAGGAGAGGTATGTTGTATTGATGAGGGGATTGCCGCCGAACACGGCAACCGGACGATTGAAGACGACCTTCGAAAGATCGGCCACGAGAGGTTGCCCCTTCACCGGAAATCCGAGGGGAGCCTCCGAGCTCTCGAACTCCCTTTCAAGGCTCGACAGGTTCCCGCGGTCGAGCCGGGTCGATGCCCCGATAGCCTGCAGCAGTTCGTTCCCCGACCCGAAATCGTCTGCGAGTATCAGTGTGTTGCCTGCTGCCACGAACGATCGGTACGCCGATCCTTCTTCAGCGGTCGGTGCGCGGGCGGGGGCGATTACGAGCAGAGTCGCATTATGCCTGCCCCTGAGAGCGGCAGGATCTCTGACCATGACCGTACCGCTGTTATCGAGCGCTTCGAAGACCTGGGACGTCCCGTTCCATTCAGGGTTGTATCGGCTGAACTCGATATCCGTGGTGGAGAGATGGAGAAAGAGGGCGACAGCTGCGATGACAAGGATGAAGCCGACCGCCGCGGCGATCGCCCAGGATGAGGAACTATTGTCGGACATGAGCCGCGTCCGAGAGGTTCACCATATGTCTTCCCAGGGATACGATCCGCCTTTCACGGGCATAGGCAGGCCTAATATATCCGATCATTCGGATGATCGCAGGGATGGTGATAACGACCCTGCGTATCGGCGTCGATTGAAGTCCCTCTCGAAGTTCCATCGACATCAGCGCTCAACTCGGAAGGTCCGGCTGTACCGTATCATGCATTGTCAGCACACACACCCCTCCATCGGGGATGTC
>JBDKUZ010000070.1:0-21418 GCA_039679395.1 Methanospirillum sp.
GATCGCCCTTGTCGAGTTCACCCTGACCATGGGCATGAAGCCCGTGTACGCCCTGACGGGGACGCCCGGCAGCCGATTCGAGACGGAGGTCACGGCGCTCCTCGAGGAGGCCGGGGTCGAGGGCTACAGAGTCAGGGCCGAGGGCGACCTCTTCGAGCTCCAGCAGTGGATCCGGGAGGCCCCGGTCGACCTCCTGCTCGGGACGAGCTACGGCAAGTACATCGCGCGGGCCGAGGACGTCCCGCTCGTCCGGGTCGGGTTCCCGATCCTGGACCGGGCGGTCCATCCCCTGATGCCGATCGTCGGGTACCGGGGCTGCCTCCGCCTGATCGAACAGGTCGGCAACGCCCTGCTCGACCGGCGCGACCGCGACTGCCTCGACGAGGACTACGAGCTCGTGCTCTGAACGGGACCGCGGGAAGGAGGAAGCAATCGTGACGACAGAAGGCACGGCGGCGGCCGTACCGGCCGCCGGCATCGACGAGCGGCAGCAGTCCATCATCACCAAGGGGAAGGTCAAGCGCCGTATCCACTGCACGGACGACAGCCTGGCCGGCGCGGTCAGCCAGCGGGCCTGCGTCTACTGCGGGGCCCGCGTGGTCCTCAACCCGGTCACGGACGCGGTCCACCTGGTCCACGGCCCGATCGGCTGCGCGACGTACACGTGGGACATCCGCGGGAGCCTCTCGAGCGGCCCGGAGATGTATCGCCGGAGCTTCTCGACGGATCTCGCGGAGCGGGATATCATCTTCGGCGGCGAGACCAAGCTCGCGGCCTGCATCGACGAGGTCGTCGAGAAGTACCGTCCCCCGGCGGTCTTCGTCTACTCGACCTGCGTGGTCGGGGTGATCGGCGACGACATCGTCGCGGTCTGCCGGGCCGCATCCGAGCGGCACGGGACCGAGGTGATCCCGGTCGAGTCCAGCGGCTTTCTCTCGGGCAACAAGGTCGTCGGGTACCGGGCTGCGGCCGAGGCGCTCATGCGGCTGATCCGGCCGCGGGAGGGGGAGGTCGTCGAGCCGACGCGCGCGGTGAACCTCCTCGGCGAGTACAACCTCGGCGGCGAGAAATGGTTGATCGAGCGGTACCTCCGGGAGATCGGGGTCGAGGTCAACGTCGCCTTCACGGGCGACGCCACGGTCGCGGCCCTGAAGCGGGCCCCCGGCGCGTGCCTGAACCTGGTCCAGTGCACAGGCTCCATGCACTGGGTCGCGATGAGCCTCGAGGGCGAGTTCGGGACGCCGTACCTCGACATCAACTTCTTCGGCGCCGAGAACACGGCCGAGAGCCTCCGGCGGGTCGCGACCTTCTTCGAGGACGAGGAGATGGCTGCACGGGCCGAGGCCCTGATCGAGCGCGAGACCGCCCGGATCGCGCCGGTCCTCGCCTCCTACCGGGAGAAGCTCGCGGGTAAGCGGGCTGCGATCTACGTGGGGGGCGCCTTCAAGGCCGTCGCCCTGATCCGGCAGCTCCGCGAGCTCGGGATGGAGGTGGCGCTCGCCGGCACCCAGACGGGGAAACAGGAGGAGTACGACCGGATCGGCGAGCTCCTGGACGACGGCACGGTGATCGTCGACGACGCGAACCCGGCCGAGATCGAGCGGTTCCTGCTCGAGACCGGGGTCGACGTGATGGCCGGCGGGGTCAAGGAGCGCGTCCTTGCGTACAAGCTCGGGATCGGTTTCGTCGACCACAACCACGACCGGAAGAACTGTCTCGCCGGCTTCGACGGGGCCGCGCGGTTCGCCCGCGAGGTCTGGGTGGCGGCCTGCTCCCCCGTCTGGAAACACCTGCGCCCGGCGCGTGAGGAGACCTGAAATGGAAGCAATCGGTGCGATGGCGCAGGCGCGGCAGGTCAACGAGAACCAGTGCCAGCACTGCATGCCGCTCGGCGGCGTTATCGCCTTCAAGGGGGTCGCGGGCGCCATGGTCCTCGTGCATGGTTCGCAGGGCTGCAGCACGTACATGCGGCTCGCGAGCGTCGAGCACTTCAACGAACCCGTGGACATCGCCTCCTCGTCCCTGAACGAGAAACAGACGATCCATGGGGGCGAGGCGAACCTCCGCCGGGCCATGGACAACGTCTTCCGCGTCTACCGCCCGCGGGTGCTCGGGGTCCTGACCACCTGCCTCGCCGAGACGATCGGCGAGGACCTGCAGCGGATCGTCGGGGAGTACCGGAGCGAGCGGAGCATCGATGCCGAGATCGTCCCCGTGGAGACACCGAGCTACGCGGGGAGCCATACCGAGGGGTACTGGGCCGCGACGCGGGCGGTGATCGCCCGCTTCGCGCGACCGACCCCGAGGCACGGCCGGATCAACGTGATCGTCCCCCACATCAGCCCGGCCGATATCCGCGAGATCAAACGGCTCCTCGAGCTGATGGGGGTCGAGTACACGCTCCTCCCCGACTACTCGCTGACCCTGGACCAGCCGTACGGGGGGCCGTACCGGAAGATCGCGCCGGGGGGGACGAGCACGGAGGCGATCGCGGCCATGCCGGGCGCGACGTGCACCGTCCAGTTCGGCGCCACCTGCCCCGAGGCCCTCTCGCCCGGGCGGTACCTGGAGCGTGAGCACGGGGTACCCCTGTTCAACCTGCCCCTCCCGATCGGCCTGGAGAACATGGACCGGTTCGTCGAGACGCTCCGACAGATCGGCGGGCGGCCCGTTCCCGATGTACTGACGCGGGAGCGCGGCTGGCTCCTTGACGCAATGGCGGACGCTCACATGATCAACGCCGAGGGGCGGCCCGCGATCTTCGGCGAGCCGGAGACCGTCCTGGCGGTCGCCGGCCTCTGCGCCGAGAACGGGGCGTTCCCGGCGGTCGTCGCGACCGGGAGCCGGAGCAGCCGGCTTCGTGAGGAACTCGTTCCCGTGCTCGCGGGGGGAGACCGTCCTGCTGCTCTGCTCGAGGCCCCGGACTTCACCGCGATCGGGGCCGCGGCCGCGGCCGCCGGCGCGAACATCGCGGTCGGCCACTCGGGGGGGAGGGTCCTTGTCGAGCGCCATGGGATCCCGCTCCTCCGGATCGGGTTCCCCGTCCACGACCGGATAGGCGGGCAGCGGATCCTCTTGGCCGGGTACGCGGGCACGCTCGCGTTCCTCGACCGGTTCGCGAACCGGCTGCTCGAGACGAAGCACGCCACGTACCGCGACCTGCGGCGACGGGAGTTCATGGATCAGGAGTGAGACAATGCAGCGACCGACACACCACATCTTTGTCTGCACGAGTTCGCGCCCCACGGGGCAGCAGAAGGGCTTCTGCCACACGAAGGCCGGGCTCGAGGTCATGGAACGACTCATGGAAGAGATCGAGGAGCGCGACCTCGGGGGCGAGGTCTTCGTGACCAACACCGGGTGCTTCGGCATCTGCGAGAAGGGCCCGGTCCTGGTCGTGTACCCCGGGAACGTCTGGTACGGATCGGTGACGCCGGACGACGTCGCCGAGATCATTGACGAGCACATCGAGGGGGGCCATGTCGTCGAGCGGCTCGTCCTGTCGTGACACCGCGAACGGGGACCGCGCCTGCGCCGAGATCGCCGTGGTTCTCGGGCCCGGCGGCCTCACGGCCCCGCTCCACGAGCCGGGCCGGATCGTCGTCTTCCGCCGGGACCGGGGGGCCTGGGAACCGGCGCGGGAGACCACGTTCGCGCTCGACCCGGGCGCCGGGCTCCGCGGGCTCCGGCACGCGATGCAGGACCTGCTGGCCTTCCTCGGCGGATGCCGGGTCGTGATCGCGCGCACGGCGAAGGGCGTCCCGTACTTCGAGCTCGAGAAGGCCCGGTGCACGGTCTGGGAGATCGCGGGCGACCCGGCGGAGCTGCTCGAGGAGGTCTGGCAGGAGGAGGCGGCGGAGGCGCACCAGGCCGGGGAGACAAGCGGGACCCCCGTCCCCGAGGAGATCACCCCCGGGAACTACTACGTCTCGATCAAGGAACTCCAGGAAGGGAACGCCGGCGTGAGCAGCAAGCAGGTCCTCCAGGGGTTCGTCCGGCGGGGGGCCTTCCGGACGCTGGTGGTCCGCTGCAGCCACGTCCCTCCCTGGCTGAGCGCGGAGGCGATGACCTCGGGATGCACCGTGGAGATCGAGCAGGTCGGCATCCGCGAATGCCGCGTGAAACTGACCTGCCGGTATTCCGGGGGCTGCTGTTGAGCCGGCGGTCCGCAGGGCGCCGGCAGCATCGCCCCTCGCCGGGATAGAGATTGTTCGGAGTCCCCGGGCTCCGCTCCGCGGCGAGGACGGACCCCGCCAACCGGGGGCGAACGCACGGCCCCCCGCACCGGGCCGGGTACGACTTCGCGAGACGTCTCCCGGTTCGGCAGGTATCTCGACAGAGACGATAGGCAGAACAGGAACCCAGAGATGCAACCCACCACCACGAGAGGACTCCCGGCGGCAATCGCCGCCGTCCTGATAGGCCTGCTCATCATCGCGGGCTGCTCCTCGCCCGGGAGCGTAAACGGATCGCAGACGAGCACTCCGGCGGCGGAGCTGAGGGTCTACGCAGCGGCCTCGCTCACGGACGCCTTCACCGAGCTCGGGGAGGTGTTCGAGGCCGCGCACCCCGGCGTCGCGGTCACGTTCGACTTCGATGGCTCGCAGGCCCTCCTGGCCCGGCTCGAGCAGGGCGCGGCGGCCGACGTCTTCGCTCCGGCCAGCACGAAGCAGACGGACCTCGCGACGGCCGCGGGCCTGATGAAGGACGGCTCCGTACAGCCCTTCGCCGCCAACCGGCTCGCCGTCCTGGTGCCGGCGGCGAACCCGGCGGGGATCGCGAGCTTCCGGGACCTCGCCAACTCCGGCCTCCGGCTCGCCGTCGGAGCGAAGGGCGTCCCGGTCGGCGACTACGCACGCCAGGCGCTCGACGCGGCCGCCGCCACCCCCGCGTACGGTCCGGACTTCCGCGCGAAGGTCCTCGGCAACGTGGCCTCGGAGGAGACCAGCGTGAGCGCCCTCGCGGCCCGGGTGGTCCTCGGCGAGGTCGACGCCGGGATCGGCTACGCCTCGGACGTGCCGGCCGCGGAGAAGGAGCGGGTGATCCTGGTCGAGGTCCCGCCCGAGCTGAACGTGGTTGCGAAGTACCCGATCGGGGTCCTCGCGCAGTCGGCCCGTCCCGAGCTCGCGCAGGCGTTCACCGAGACCGTCCGGTCCCCCGCGGGGAGGGCCGTCCTCGAGCGGCACGGCTTCGCACCGCCCTGAACCAGAGCGACGGATGCCAGAACACCGGCTCTCTTCGATCCCGGCCCCCGCGCCGGGCCAATCGGCGCGCCGAGCGGAGCGGGCCGTCGTCCGCGGCGCCGTCGGCTGCCTGGTCGCGGGCGCGGTCGCCTTTGTCGTGCTGCCGGTCCTCGCCCTCTTCCTGCAGCTCCCCCTCGACGCGCTCCCCGGGGTCTTCCTGGATCCGGTCGTCGTGGACGCGCTCCTCCTCTCGCTCGCGACGGCGTCGGTCTCGACCGCGATCATCCTTGTCGCCACGACCCCGATCGCGTACGTCACGGCTCGCCACGCCTTTCCCGGTCGAGCGGCCATGGAGACCCTGATGGACCTCCCGATCGTCCTGCCCCCCGCCGTGGCCGGCCTCGGGCTCCTCCTCGCCTTCGGACGCTTCGGCCTCGCCGGGCAGTACCTCGACGCCTTCGGGATCACGCTCGCGTTCACGCCGGCAGCCGTGGTCATGGCCCAGATCTTCGTCGCCTCGCCGTTCTACCTCCGGCAGGCACGGACGAGCTTTGCAGAGCTCGACCCGGTGTACGAGGCCGCGGCCCGGACGCTGGGCGCCTCGCGGCTCCGCGCGTTCCTCCGGGTGACCGTTCCCCTGACGATCGAGGGCCTCCTCTCGGGGGCCATCATGACCTTCGCGCGCGCGCTCGGGGAGTTCGGCGCCACGATCTTCTTCGCGGGCAACCTCCGGGGAATGACCAAGACCATGACGCTCTCGGACTACTCGACCATGCAGGGCGACCTCCAGGCGTCCTGCGCGATCGCGGTCGTGCTGGTCGTGGTCTCGTTCGCCGTGATCGCCGCGGTCCGGGTCACGGGGAGGCGGCATGTCGCTTGAGGCGACGCTCGTCCGGAGGCTCCGCGACTTCGTCCTCGACCTCGAGATCTCGGTCGGCGATGGGGAGACCCTCGCCCTGCTCGGGGCCAACGGGTCGGGCAAGACAACGGTGCTGAACCTCGTCGCCGGCCTGCTCCGGCCGGACGACGGCCGGATCGTGCTCAACGGGAGAGCCCTGTTCGACACGGGAGGACGGATCGACCTCGCACCGGAGGAGCGGCGGATTGGGCTCGTCTTCCAGGACTACGCCCTCTTCCCGCATCTCTCGGTCAGAAAGAACGTCGCGTTCGGCCTCGCGGCCCGCCGGATCGGTCGCCACGAGATCGAGGAGCGCGTCGACCGCGAGCTGGAGGCCCTCGGGCTCCTCTGCGTGGCCGATCACCCCGCGACCAGGCTTTCGGGCGGACAGCGTCAGCGCGTCGCTCTGGCGCGGTCCCTCGTGATCGAGCCGGACCTCGTCCTTCTCGACGAGCCCTTCGCCGCCCTCGACGCCCGTTTGCGCCCTCGGCTCCGGCAGGAACTCCGCGAGACGATCAGGAGCGCAGGGATCCCGGCCATACTCGTCACTCACTCCCCCGCAGACGTACGGGCCTGCGCGGACCGGGTCTCGGTGATCGAGCGGGGCCGTCTCATCCCGAACGCGACGCCCGCAGCCACGATCGACTCCTCGATCGGAGATGAAGAACTCGGGGCCTGCCGCGCCTCCGGCGCCGCCCAGCCGACAGACGGGGACAGAGATCTCCGCGGATGGAGATCCCGGATGTGAACGGAGCGCGGATCGCAACGGTCATCGCCACCCCGTCCCCCCACCGGCCGACACCGTTGCAAAGGTATCGGCAGGGCCGCGCGGATATGATCCACCGCCGACCTTTTTACCTCGTCCGCCAAACCCTGATCATGCGCCGTTGGGGAGCTCGATCCGGCCCGATGCACAACGGCAGAGGATTAGGTCTCTTATGAGTGAACAGGATTATCAGCTCGACTATTTCAAGAACGAGGGGTTCGAGCGGCGGATCTGCGCGAACTGTGGGGCCCCGTTCTGGTCCCGCGACCCGGACCGGCAGGTCTGCGGGGACGCCCCCTGCGAGCCGTACACGTTCATCGGGAATCCCGTCTTCGAACCCCATACCCTCGGCCAGATGCGCGAGGCCTACCTCTCGTTCTTCGAGCGGCACGACCACACCCGGATCGACCGGTACCCCGTGGCGGCTCGCTGGCGCGACGACATCTACCTCACCATCGCCTCGATCGCGGACTTTCAGCCGTTCGTGACGAGCGGGGTGACCCCGCCGCCGGCCAATCCGCTCACCATCTCGCAGCCCTGCATCCGCCTCAACGACCTGGACTCGGTCGGCCGCTCCGGGCGCCACCTGACGCTCTTCGAGATGATGGCCCACCACGCCTTCAACAACCCCACGACCGAGATCTACTGGAAGGACCGGACCGTCGAGCTCTGTGACCTGTTCCTCGCCTCGATCGGCGGGGACCTGAACAAGGTCACGTACAAGGAGCACCCGTGGGTCGGCGGCGGGAACGCGGGACCGTCCGTCGAAGTGCTGATCGGCGGGCTCGAGGTCGCGACCCTCGTCTTCATGTCGCTGGGCAAGCAGCGGACGAACGAGCCCCCGGTCGAGCTCGAGGGGCAGACCTTCTGGCCCATGCCGAACCGGATCGTCGACACGGGGTACGGGCTCGAGCGCCTGACCTGGGCCTCGACGGGCTCGCCCACGATCTACGACGCGGTCTTCCCCGACCTCGTCTCGTCCCTCTTCGCCGAGGCCGGCCTTGACCACCACCTCAAGGACAAGAACTACACCAAGATCCTCTCGCTCAACGCGAAGTTCGCCGGGCTCATGGACATCTCCGGCGCGAACCTCTTCGCGCTCCGGAAGAAGGTCGCGGCCGCCATCGACGTCCCGATCGACCGGCTGATCAAGCTGATCACCCCGATCGAGCAGGTCTATACCATCGCTGACCATACCCGGTGCCTCGCGTACATGCTCGGCGATTGCATCGTCCCGTCCAACGTCCGCGAGGGCTATCTCGCCCGGCTCGTCCTCCGCCGGACCCTCAGGGTCATGAACGATCTCAACCTCGACATCTCCCTCGCCGACCTCGTCGCGCGGCAGGTCGAGGAGATCGGCGAGGAGCAGTTCGAGCAGTCGCCCGAGGTGATCCGGGAGATCCTCGAGCGCGAGACCGAGAAGTACGGCGCGACCATCGAGCGCGGCACCCGGATCATCCAGAAGGTCGCGACGACGTACAAGAAGAAGAGCCAGAAGGTCCCGCTGGCCGAGGTCATCACCCTCTACGACTCCCACGGGCTCCCGGCCGAGCTGATCAAGGAGGTGGCCGCGGCCGAGGGCGCCGTGGTCGAGGTCCCCGACAACTTTTACTCGGTCATCGCGGACATGCACTCCGAGAGCCAGCGGGAGGCCGGCGACGACCCGCTCGCGGCGTACGAGGAGCGGATCGCGGCCCTGCCCGCGACCCGTGCTCTCTACTACGAGCAGCCCTGCGAGGTCGAGTTCGAGGCGATCGTCCTCGACTTCTTCGACGGGCTCGTGGTCCTGGACCAGACGCTCTTCTACCCCGAGGGCGGCGGTCAGCCCGCGGACACGGGCACCCTCCTCTCGGCCGAGTCGATGGTCCGGGTCGAGGACGTGATCAAACGGGGCGACGTGATCCTCCATCGCGTGGTCGGCGGCGCCCTCAAGCGCGGCGAACGGGTCAAGGGAATGGTCGACGAGGAGCGGCGCTGGTCCCTCATGCGCCACCACACGGCCACCCACGTCCTGCTCCACGCGGCAAAAGAGGTGCTCGGCGCCCACATCCACCAGGCCGGCGCCCAGAAGGGCTCGGACTCGGCGCGGCTCGATATCCGGCACTTCAAGCATATCACCGAGGACGAACTTCGCCGGATCGAGCTCCGCGCGAACCAGATCGTCCAGAACAACAAGCCGGTCTTCATCAAGCTCGAGGAGCGGCAGCGGGCTGAGCAGAAGTACGGCTTCGGTCTCTACCAGGGTGGCGTCCCCCCCGGCAACGCGATCCGCGTGGTCCAGGTGGGCGGCGAGATCCAGGCCTGCGCCGGGACCCATGTCAGGACGACCGGCGAGATCGGCGCGATCAAGATCCTCCGGGTCGAGCATATCCAGGACGGGATCGAACGCGTCGAGTTCGCGGCCGGCCGGGCCGCGATCGTGGCCATGCAGGAGACCGAGCGGATCCTGGCCGACGCGGCCGCCGAGCTCCGGATCCAGCCCGAGAACCTGCCCTCGACGGTCCAGCGGTTCTTCGGCGAGTGGAAGGAGCGGGGCAAGGAGATCGAGCGGCTCCGGAAGAAGCTGATCGACCTCGAGCTGGCCCAGATCGAGTATGAGCCGATCGCGTCGGCGAAGGTCGTGATACGCGAGCTCGACGTCGACCCGTCCCAGCTCGCCGCGCTCGCCCGCAAGCTCGCCAAGACGAACGGGGTCGCCCTGCTCGTCTCGTCGAGCGACCGGCTCCACATGGTCCTCGCCTCGGGCTCGCCGCGGGTGAACGCGGGCGATATCCTCGGCGAGATCTCCGAGTCGCTCGACGGCAAGGGCGGCGGAAACGCGACAATGGCCCACGCGATCGCACCTGACGGGGCCAAGGGCGACCAGGCCCTCAAGGCCGGACGTCGACTGATCACGCTGGCGTTGAATGGATAACGAACCGAGAATCCTGCATCCGGGCGACCCCGAGGCCCAGACCCTCGCCCGGGCGATCGCGTCGCCGACCGCGGGGGAGATCCTCCAGGTCCTCGGCGAGGAGCCGATGACCGCCTCCGCGCTCGCGACCCGTCTCGAGATCCCGATCACGACCGCGGCCTACCACCTGGAGCACCTGGTCGGCGCAGGAGTGATCGAGGTGACGGGAACGCGGTGGAGCCGCAAGGGGCGCGAGCAGAAGGTCTACCGGCTGGTGGACCGGGTCGTGATCGTCAGCCCGGCCCGCGTCGACCTCCGGTCCCTCCTCCTGAAGTATGCCGCCCTCGGGCTCACCCTCTGCGGCGCGGCCCTGGTCGCGGGACTGCTTCAGAGCGCGATGGCACCGAAGGAGGCCTTCATGGTCGGAAGCGACGGCGGGAATGGCCTCCTCGGCGCCCCGCTTCCCGCGCCCACGGATACGGTTGCCGCGCCGGAGCCGGTGGCCCAGTACATCCTGCTCGGCGGCCTCGTGGTCATCGCCGCGCTCGTCGTCTACGACGCAATCGCGTCGAGGCGTCGGCGCGAATAGACCCGTTTCGTCCGACGCGTCTTTCGATCGCATCCAATTCTTTCGGGTTAAAATTAAACTCGGCTCGAACTCGCGCTTTTTTCCAGCATCGACCGAGATCTTCCTGCAGCAGAACGGGAGCACGATCCAGATAATGGATATCGAAAACGCGAGCGCCATCATGACGGCCATCGCCGATGGTACGCGCGCCGGCACCCGGGACTCCGTGGCATCGAACGTGCCCTCTATGACGACTATAACCGTCGGGAGGACGACCCCCGCCCCTCTCACCGCATCCAATCCGCTCGGCGAACCTCCCGTCGCCCCGGCAAAAGCGAAATCTTTTATATGATACGGGAGAGGTTGATGCACCGGGGGCGGGGCGCCCCCGGCTCGAAGATGATTCGTTCATACCATTGGTCCCGGCACCGGCGGGTTCTCTCCCGCCGGTGCGCGGGCCCCAGGAGACGGTGATTCCAGATGGCTCAATTTTCAGACCCGTTCGTGGGCAACGTGCCCGACCGCAAGATGACCCTCGAAGAGCTGGTCCGCGCCATGCGGCTCAACGTCGCTGCCGAAGAGGACGCGACCTCCCTCTACATGGCCCACGCCGAAGCGACCGACCACCCGCTCGCCAAGAAGGTCCTGATCGACATCGCGAACGAGGAGCGCGTCCACGTCGGCGAGTTCAACCGGCTGATCCAGCTCCTGACCGGCGACGAGGACAAGTGGTTCGCGGACGGCGCGGCCGAGGTCGATGCGATGGCCCGGGGGCTCGGCGCCCCCGAGCCCGCGGCCGACGATGCGCCGAAGACGACCGTGGGATCACTCAAGGAGTAAGGATATGGCCACAGACTACCTGTCACGCGATGAGGCCCCGATCGGGGCCGATGTATGGGCGCTGCTCGACGAGACCATGGTCGGCGCCGCCCGGAGCCAGCTCTCGGTCCGCCGCCTCTTCGAGATCGAGGGGCCGTACGGCTTCGGTCTCAAGTCGATTCCGCTCGACGACCGCCAGCTCGCCGAGGGAGTGGCCACGAGCCCGTGCCTGCCGCTCGCCTGGCTCACCACCTCGTTCTTCCTCGGCAAGCGCGACCTCGCGGGCTACGAGTACGCGGGCGTCCCCCCGAACCTCGGCGTGCTCGCCGAGGCGGCGATCGCCGCCGCGAGGAAGGAGGACGATGTCCTCCTGCACGGGGCGGACGGCACCCCGGGGCTGATGAATCTCCCGGGCGCCGGCACGAGCCCGCTCGGCAAGTGGGACAAGCTCGGCGGCGCCGCGAACGACCTGATCGGAGCCGTGACGGCCCTCGACGCGGAGGGCTTCCACGGTCCGTACGTGCTCGGGCTCTCGCCGCGCCGGTACAACCTCCTCTTCCGCCGGTACGAGACGGGCGGCACGGAGCTCGAACACCTCTCCCAGATGGTCAAGTCGATCGTCAAGCTCCCCGCACTCGAGGACGGCGGTATCCTGGTCGCCGAGGGACGGCAGTACGCCGCGATCGTGATGGGCCAGGACCTCTCGCTCGGCTTCGTCGGCCCGAGGGTCGACGCCCTCGAGTTCTCCATCTCGGAGAGCCTCGCCCTTCTGGTGCGCGAGCCGCGAGCAATCCGCATTCTCGGCTGATACCATCCTCTTTTTCCTCCCCTGCGAGGTTTCGAAACGTATTAATCCGCACCTGCGGATTGCCTATTACGAACACTATGATGCTATCCAGATGCACATGCCTCGTCATGGGGCTTATCCTCGTTCTCGCGGCGCTCGCAGTGCCGGTTCTCGCCGACGGCGACATCGGCCTCGTCCGGGCCTCCTCGTCTCCCGGCGGAGCGCTCATCTACATCGACGACGTCTACCGCGGCGTTACGCCGATGGGCCAGGGCCAGTCGCCGGCTATCGAGGTGACGGCGAGTACGACGCACACGATCCGGCTCGTCAAGCAGGGCTACCAGGACTTCGCCACCACGTTCTCGGTGGACGCAGGGCAGCTCCGCGACGTGACGGGAACCCTGCCGCCGGCCACGCAGACCTCGACCTTCGGCACGATCACCGTCCTCTCCAACCCCAGCGGGGCGAGCGTCTACATCGACGGAACCTTCTACGGGACGACCCCTGCGGCCGGCGGCTCGCCGGTGACGCAGAGCGTCCTCGCGGGCAAGCACCGGGTCTCGGTCCAGCTCGACGGGTACGACACCTACTCGACCACGGTCGACGTCGCGTCCGGCCAGACGCAGAACGTGGTCGCCACGCTCAACTCGGGCCAGCCCAATGGCGCCATTCTGGTCACCGCGGTCCCGAGCGGCGCGACGATCACGCTCGACGGCATGGACCCCCGGACCTCGCCCGCTTCCTACACGGACGTGACTCCCGGCATGCACATGGTCGTGGCGACCCTCGACGGGTACGACCCGCTCCCGCGGTCGGTCCAGGTGAACTCCGGGCAGACGGCCCAGGCCACGCTGACCCTGAACAGGGTCTCCCCCTCGGTCGGCGCCGTACACATCACGTCCGTGCCGTCGACCGCGGACATCTACCTCGACGGAGCCTACCGCGGCTCGACTCCGCTCACCATCGGAAACCTCGCGACGGGCAGCCATGCCGTGATCCTGCGCCGTTCGGGATACCAGGAGTACTCCACGACGGTCACGATCTCCGCGAACTCGGTGACCGAGCTTCCCGTGACTCTTGCCGTGCAGCCGTCGACGACCGGTTCGGTCGACGTGGTCTCGTACCCGGCCAGTGCGGCGGTCTACCTCGACGGGGCCTACCAGGGTCAGACGAACCCCTGGGACGCGCTCGATCTCCCGGGCGTGACGCCCGGTGACCACGACGTGACTCTCGCCCTCGGCGGGTATTACGACTACGTAACGACGGTCACCGTGACCGCGGGCAGGGTCGCGAACGTCGTCGCGACCCTCAAGGACCAGCCGGGCGCGAACCCGAACGGCCAGGTGGCCGTTGTCTCGTCGCCCTCGGGGGCGGCCGTCTACATCGACAACGTCTACCGCGGGCTCACGCCGCAGACCATGTCGGCTGTCCCGATCGGCTCGCACACGCTCCTGATCCGCGAGCCCGGGTACCAGGACTGGGCCACATCCGTCCAGGTGACCGAGGGGCAGACGGCGCAGGTCTCGGCCGCGCTCGTCACTGGCGGAACCCCGACGGCGACCGCGACCCTGACCACGGCGGCCACGACCGCGGCGCCGACATCGACCACGGCCGTTCCGACCACGACCCGCTCGGGTCTGGTCGACGGGCTTGCACTGGCCGGCGTCGCGCTCGCGGGCCTCCTGGTCCTCCGGGTTCGCCCGTAACCTCTATTTTTCCGCGATACCCGAGAACCCGGCACCCACGCCCGAGAGCCCGGACGGAGTCCCGAAGAGCACGACCACGTCGCCCGGCAGAAGCGCTTGGTCGCCGGGGGGATTCGCGATGGTCGACCCCTCGCGCCGGATAGCGAGAACGGTCGCACCGTACCGGTCGCGAAGTCCCGACTCCTCGAGCCTGAGGCCGGCGAGCGGCGACGCGGGCGCGACGCGGTAGGTCCGGATGTCGAGGTCGTACAGACGTCCCTTCGCATCCACGCCCGCCCCGGCCGGCGCCCTGAGCGACCGGAACATGGCGTACCCGTCGGCGCGGACGCGGTCGATATAGCTCTCGATCTCGTTGAACGGGACCATGTAGACCGAGAGGACGCGGGCGACCAGCTCGATCAGGGCCTCGAACTCCTCGGCGATCACCTCGTCGGCTCCGCTCTGGAGGAGTTTCTCGACCTCGCCGGCGTACCGCACCCGGACTGCGATGAAGAGGTCCGGGTTCACGGCACGGGCGGCCCGGACGATTCGCTCGACCGCACCGGGGTCGGAGATGACGCAGACGAGCACGCGGGCGCGGTCCGCTCCCGCGCTGCGGAGGACGCCGGGGTGGGCCGCATCGCCGAAAAGGATCGGCTCGCCGGCAGCCAGCTCGTGCCGTACGGTCTGAGGGTTCGCCTCTATAACCGTGTAGGCGATGCCGGACTCGCGGGCGATCCGGGCAAGCTTTCGGCCGGAGAGGCCGTACCCGACGATCACCAGGTGGTCCTCGAGCGGAGACGGCTCGGGCTCTCCGCCGCGTTGCGGTACGGCCGCGGCCAGGCGGTCGCCGATGCGCCGGGAGAGCTGGATCAGGAACGGCGCCGCCGCCATCGAGAGGACGGCCGCATTGAGGAAGAGCTGGTATACGCCTGCCGTCAGGACCCCCAGCGAGATGGCCGTCGTCGCGATCACGAACGAAAACTCGCCGACGTGGGCGAGCGACAGGCCCCCGATCACGACCGGACGGATTGAGAGGCCGAGCGCCCGCGCCGAGAGCATCCCCGGCAGGGTCTTGATGACGATGATCCCGAGGGTGAGACCGCCGACGAGAAGCGGCTCGGCGAGGAGGTACCCGGTGTCGAGCAGCATCCCGATCGAGACGAAGAAGAGCCCGGCGAAGATGTCGCGAAACGGGAGGACCAGGGTCAGGGCTTCGTGCCGGAACTCGGAGTCGGCGATCAGGAGGCCCGCGAGAAACGCCCCGAACGCGAACGAGAGGCCGAGCGCTCCCGAGACGTAGACCGTGAGCACGCAGATGCCGACGACGGAGAAGAGAAAGACCTCGCTCGACTTGGCCCGCGCCGCGTGATAGAGAAGGGCCGGAACGCCCCAGCGGAGGCTGACGAGGATCCCGATGAGGACGGCTCCGCCCTGAAGAAGCCGGAGCGGGATCTCCCCCAGCGCTGGTGGGGCCTCGCCCGCGAGGAGGGGGAGGAGGAGCATGATGGGCACGACGGCAAGGTCCTGAAAGATCAGGACGGAGAGAAGGAACCTGCCGTGCGGAGACCCGGTCTCGCCGCGTTCCCCAAGCGCGCTCATCACGATCGTCGTGCTCGAGAGCGCAATCATCACGCCGAAGACACCGGCTACGGACGGCGAGAGGCCGAGGAGCAGGGAGAAGGCGATGACGGCCCCCGCGGTCAGCAGGAGCTGGAGCGCTCCGCCGAGCACGAGCATCCGGCGAGCCGTGAGGAGCTCGCGGAATGAGATCTCGAGGCCGATGGTGAAGAGTAGGAGGATCACGCCGAGCTCTGCGTACCTCCCGATCATCTCGGTGTCCGTGACCAGCCGAAGACCGGATGGTCCGATGAGCAGCCCGGCGAAGAGGTAGCCGACGATCCCGGGGATCTTGAGTCGGTTGCAGACGAAGAGGGCCGCGATCGAGAACCCGAAGATCGCGAGGAACTCGAAGAGGAGTCCCGGGTCGAGCGTGCCCGCTACCAGGGAGCCTCCCCCCTCCGTCGTGTGCTTTCCCCGTGCATGTCAGCCTGGGGAAATCGAAACATTGATATTGCGGAAAATTTTAAATAAACATGAAACTCCATGGAGCCAGCAGTTACGTCCGTAAAGACGCCGGGATCCGGCTCCGTACGGAAAACGACTGCGAGCGTCGACGAGGGTCGGCTCGACCCCGGGCTCGGGCGGCTGACGGACTGCGCGGCACCGCCGGAGATCCCGACATACCTCGTCCTCGGATTCCCCATCTGCTTCACGATCGCCCTCGGCATTCTCCTGATTGGATTCCGCGGGGCCGCCACCCCCGAGGCGATGGGTTTCCTCGTGCTCGGCGGGCTCGGCCTCCTTATCGTCCGATATCTCAACCGGCGTTCGTAAAAAGGGACCGGTTCCGCTCCAGGCTTCCGAGGGGCGGGAGCCGGGCGCCATAGCTCCGATATCTCCCCGTATCCGAGCCGGAAGCCTGCGATACGCGGTAGCCGATGCCTTCCGTTCCGGGAGACGTCCCCGTCACGCGGACGGACACTCGCGGAAAAATGGATGCGGATCAGTCCCGTCCCCGGGAGCTGCTGGAGGAACCCCTGGAACCGCTCGAGCTCTTCGATCTCGCGGACGAACTCTTCGCGTCGTTTTTATGGGAGGCTTCGCCGCCCATGCGGGCAACGCGCTCCCTCGTCTCCTCGCTCGCGGCCTGGAGGCCACGCTCCCTGTGAGGCGCCTCGCCGCCCGCGCGAGCGACGCGCTCCCTGGTCTTCTCGTCCGCCGAGGCCAGACCCCGCCGCTCGCTCGAACCCTTGTCCTTGTCCGTCATCGCCACCACCGAGCAGGGCCCATACCGGCACTGCCACGACCATCAATGCAACTCTCCGTATAAAATGTTTGTCCAGGTATCGGACCCTTCGGGATCTATGGACCTGTAGTCCGCCCATACAGTCCGCAACCGCGGAACAGCCGCTCGCCGAGTCCCTCGGACCCCGGCGGTCCGTCCCTCACGGCGAAGCTCCGCCGCCTATCGTCCGCCCTCGATCGGGGGATGACTGCAGGCCGCGCAGAGGCTGACGGCATCGCCGTCCGGTACGAGCACAGCTGTCCGGCACGCATGGCAATCCTCGCCGAGACAGTGCACGAGCAGCCCGTTCCTGCCGCTGACGAGCGGACAGATTCGGTCGTCCATCGGAAGAGTATCAGGGGCGGGAGAGGTAAATGTTTCAGTAGGAGGGGTGGAGGGGGAGAGATTTTTAGTCCCGTCCCCGGGTGCTGCCGGAGGAACCGTGCTTGGAGGTGCTCGAGGTCCGGCTATGCCCGCCGTGCGAGGCCTCGCCGCCGGCGCGAGCGACGCGCTCCCTGGTCTCCTCATCCGCGGCCTGGAGGCCGCGCTTCTCGTGCGGCGCCTCTCCACCCGCACGGGCTACTCGTTCCTTGGTCTTCTCGTCGGCGACCTGGAGGCCACGGCCGTGAGGGTGCTCCGCTTCCCCGCCCGCACGCGCAACGCGCTCCTTGGTCTCCTCATCCGCGACCTGGAGCCCGCGGCCATGGGGGTGCGGCGCCTCGCCGCCCTCGCGGGCCACGCGTTCCTTGGTCTCCTCGCTGGCGACCTGGAGCCCGCGTCCGTGGGGATGGGGCGCTTCCCCGCCCGCGCGGGAGACCCGCTCCCTTGTCTGCTCGTCGGAGGAGGCGAGCCCCCGGTTGGAGGTATCCTCGTGCCCTCTCGAACCGCCGCGGCTGGTCGAGGAACTCTTGTCGTCGTTCTTGTGCGATGCCTCGCCGCCCGCCCGGGCGACGCGCTTCTTTGTCTCTTCGGACGCCGAGGCGAGGCCCCGGCGTTCGTTCGAACCCTTGTCACGGTCCGGCATGTCCAACACCGATACAGGGCTTTTCGGGGCCCTGCAACGATGGTCACTGTCCGTCTTAGTATTAAATATTTTCTACAAAATAGGATCCAAAACTACATAAAGGGATCTAATATCTTGATATATATCCTTATTTATCCGTCAACTGGCAGATTTGCTCGTTTCATCCCTTTAGCTATTCGACAATCCTTATGACCCGATCTCTCCAATAATAGAGTATGTACCTCTCCAGGATGCGGGGGACCCACCTGCTCGTCATGGCCCTGTTCATGGCGACCCTCGCCGGAGGCATGATCTTCCCGGTCTCCGGCGCGGATACGGGAACGACGAACGCCGCGACCGTCTCGTCCGCGACGACGGTCCCTGCTCCGTTAGGGACGACGACGTCCACCGCAACGGCGACCACGACAAAGGCCACCACGACCGCGACCTCGAAGGCGACCACCGCGCCCCCGAGAACCACGACGGCGCCCACGACGGCGAAGACCACGACGCCGGCAACATCGGCCCCGACAACGTCGCAGACGACAAAGGCCGCGACGTCGGCCCCGACGACGGCCCCGACGTACCAGGCTCCGGCCGCCTCGTCCCTGCCGGCGGCCTCGTCGGTCGTGACCGGGCCGACGATCGTGCCCGGGGCGTACACGGTCCCGGCCGGGACGGGGATCTTCACGGTCTCGTCGGTCGGGAACGTGCCCGTCGGCGCCGACGGCGTAGTCCAGCTCATCGTGGACAACGGGTGGAACCCGCTCTTCGGCGACACCTACATCGATGTCAGCTGGGACCCGTCCATGGTGACGTACGAGTCCGCGGCCATCAAGGTCCTGAACACGACCGCAGCTGTCTCGAGCGACCACTCGGTGCGGATCATGCTCGGCGACTTCCGCCGCGGGTATCCGCAGGGGCGGTATCCGCTCGCGGCAATCACCCTGCGCGCGATCCGCGAGGGGACCTCGACGCTCGGGGTCTCGGTCGACCACGTGCGGTACTGGTCCAGCGACTTCGACGAGTTCACGGACATCACCGCGACCGCCTCCGGCCGGAGCGGAGTCTTCTCGACTGGCGCGCTCCCGGTCGAGAGCCAGCCGATCGTGACATTCACGCAGAACACGCTCGCGCCGGTCTACTATCCGACGAACGACGTCGATTCGGGCGGCGCGTCCACGACGGCGACAACGTCGACCCCCGCGACCACGGCGACCACGGTCACGACGATCGAGACAGTGGCGACGCAGCCCCCCGCGACCGCTGTCACGACCGAACTCCCGACGACCAACCAGACACCGTATGTGTATGGCTCGTACGCCCCGGTCTCCACCCGGGTCCAGACCTCGGGCTTCCCGACGGCGGCCGTGATCGTGGTCTCCCTCGCCATCCTCGGCGGCGTGGCCCTGCTGGCCCACCGGCGGAAATAACGGCAGCTCCCTCTTTTTTGAAGCCTTACGATGATGCAAGGGGATACATATTGGTAAATATGCCCCCGCTCAATAGATGTTCATGAGACCTCAGCAGCGGGGAGGACGGGCGATCGCACTCTGCGGTCTTCTTCTCCTGCTCATCTCAGGCGTCGCCGCGGCCGTCGCGGGCTCGCCCATCGTGATCTCGAATAGCGCCGCCGACGGCGAGCCGTTCCAGGTGCCCGCGAGTCCTGCCCACGTCTGGGTGGCGGGCGACGTATTCTCCCTCCACGGAGTCGACCAGTACCGCTACATCGTCGTGTACTCGCGCGATACGGCCGACGGCCGGGTCCACGGGTGCTACGAGGTCCAGCAAGAGGCCTCGGGTCGGTACGTTGTCTCGCAGTACGTCCACGGCCAGGAGGTCTTCGACGAAGCGTTCCTCTCGCAGCAGGGCGCGAAGTTCCTCGCGAACGTTCCGCTCGGCGAGGTCGTGATCACGGACGATACTCCGGCCGACAGCGGAAAGACGTACTTCGGCCTGACCCTCGGCTCGATTTACGGCGGGGCGAACGCTCCGTCGCCGACGACGTCGCCCGAGCCGATCCCGACGGCCCCGCACTGGCCGAGCGCCACGGCGCTCCCCGTCCCACGGTCGACGCACGCGGCGAGCCCGACGACGGCGCCGACAGGCGTGGTCAGCGTCACCCTCACGCCCGGGCCGACTCCGTCCTCGAGCAATCCCAAGCCGTACCCGATGCCGACGGTCACCGGGACGGTTGCGTTGCCGACGCAGACCGTGACAACGGCGCCGACAGGAGCGTCCGGGGACGGCGCGGCGATCATCGCCCCTGTCGTCGAGCCGGCCAACACCGAGCCGACGGTTACGTCCGCGCCGTCGAGGGTCTGGGGGAAGCGGTTCGCGGCCTGGCAGGCGCCGTCCATCACCGGCCGGCGCGTGTCCCCAGCTGTCTCGCCCGCAATGACCCTGAGCCCGGGCACGAAGACGATCCGTATGGTCCGATCCTTTGGCCGATTTTACCCGAGCTGGTCGACATTCGGCCGGTCGACGACCTGAAGAGCCCGCTCTCTTTTTCCGGGACTTCGGTTCGGAAGCTTCCCTTTTTGTCTTTCGGTGCCATGTCGAGCCAGCGTCTCCCTAGTGTTTCCCCTGAGGGATGGAATCTCACCGGGAGACCGGGATGATCCGATCGCCGGCGTGCAACACGAGAGATATATAGAGGCCGTACGGATCGGTCTGGGTACGGGAAGGTTCAGGGAAATGAAAAATAATCCATCACTTCGGACAGGTGCGGGCCCGGCCCGCGCCATGCTCGACGACTGGATAACCGAAGAGGCGATCCCGTTCTCTCTCGACGATCCCGGAACGTTCGATGCAGCCGTCGACAGGCTCGTTGCGTCGTCCGGCTGCCCGACGGTATTGCTCGGCCTCGGCGAGGCGCTCCACGGCGGCGAGGAGATCCTTCTCCTCCGCAACCGGCTCTTCCGGCGGCTCGTGGAGGCGCACGGCTACTGCGCCATCGCCATCGAGAGCAGCCTTCCCCGGGCGCGTGCGACAAACGAATACGTGGCCGGCCGCGGCCCGACAACGTACGAGGAGGTCCGGGAGACGGGGTTCAGCCACGGCTTCGGCAGGCTCGAGGCGAACCGAGAACTCGTGGAATGGATGCGGGAGTACAACGCCGACCCGTCCTGCGACGTCACACTACGGTTCTACGGATTCGACAGTCCGACCGAGATGACCCACACCGATAGCCCGCGCGGACTCCTCGTGCTCGTGCTCGAGTACCTCGCCACGGTCGACGGTGCAAGCGCCCGGGAGCACCGCGAACGGATCGAGCCGCTCCTCGGCCGCGACGCCGATTGGGAAAACCCGGCCGCGATGATGGACCCGGCTCAGTCGGTGGGCCTGTCGCCGGCCGCGGCTGCGCTCCGGACAGCGACGGAGGACCTCATCGCGGAATTGCAGGTGCGCCGCCCCGAACTGGCCGCGACGAGCGGCAACGACCTCTACCTGGAGGCTCTCCACTACGCATCGGCGGCGCGGCAGTTACTGACCTACCATGCCATACTGGCACGACCGTCGGACGCGACCGATCGGATCGTCCGGGGCCTCGGCATGCGCGACGCAATGATGGCGGACAACCTGGCGTTCATCGTCTCCCGCGAGAAGAGCCGGGGGAGGGTGCTGGCCTTCGCGCACAACAGCCACCTGCGGCGCGGCCAGGCCAAATGGCAGCTGGGCCCGCACGCACTCGCCTGGTACACGGCGGGGGCGCAGCTCGACGCGATCTTCGGCCGGGGCTACGTCGCTATCGGCTCGGCGGTGGGCGTCTCCGAGGCCAACGGCATCGGCCGGCCCGAGCCTGGCACGCTCGAGGCCCGGCTGACGGCCGCGCCGGGGCCGGCGCGGTTCATTCCGACGCACCGGGGAGCGGAGCTTCCGGCCGCAGATGTCGTGGCCCTTCCCACGCGTTCGGGTAGCGCGAAGAACTCGACCTACTTCCCCCTGACACCGGAGAGCCTCGTCGA
>JBDKUZ010000071.1:0-9032 GCA_039679395.1 Methanospirillum sp.
AGGCCGTGAAACCGCCGAGTACGTTCACGACCTCTTTCGCCCCGTGCGCGACGAGCAGGCTGGCGGCCATACTCCCCTTGTACCCGACGTCGCAGTGTGCGGCGATCGGCCGGTCCGTCGGGACCTCGTCGATCCGCGAGGCGAGTTCGCCTATGTAGATATGGATCGAGCCGGGAATCGCTCCCTGTTCGGCGCGGCTGTTGCCGTCCCGCACATCCAGGACCGTGACCTCATCGAGGTGCTCCGAGAGATCGCGGACGGTCCAGACGGGGAACCGGCCGACCGGCCGGCCCGATCGGAACCACGAGACGAAGCCGCCGCCGAGGTATCCGGCCAGGTTGTCGTACCCGATGCGGACGAGGTCGGCCGCGACCCGGTCGAGGTCGAGGTCGAAGTCGTCGACGATCGCGATCGGCCGGTCGTAGTCGAGAAGCCAGCCCGCGAAGGTCGTGAGCCCCTCGCGCCAGATGCTGAGGCTGTCAGGAACGTGACCTGCTCCGAACGCGGTCGGCGATCTGACATCCACCACCTGCATTCCCTCGAGATCGGATGCGCCGAGCGGCCTGAGCAGCCACCGTTCGGGCGAGTCCGGCGGGCCGGCCCGGTTCAGTGCCTCCATCTGTCGGAAGTACGGTGGCCGGTACGTCAGCTCGTTGGCCTTACTCTCGACGAAGGCGTCGCGGTCCAGCGCGAGGAACGGATTGGTCGCCCGTTCGTGCCCGATGGTCGAGTGCGGCAGGTCGCGGATCCCCACGCCGCAGACGGAACCGGCCCCGTGTGCCGGGCGGACGATCGTCCCGTCGGGAAGCGAGAGGAGCCGGCCGTGGAGAGAGTCGTAGAGCGCGGCCGCGTTCGATCGCCGATCGTCGCTCATGAGGTCGACGCGGCCGACGGACCCGGCAAAGAGCGCGTCCCCGGTGAAGACGATGTACGGCTCTCCCTGGTCGTACACCACGTACGACAGGGACTCGGCCGTATGCCCCGGGGTCTCGATCGCTTCGATGATGAGCGGTCCGAGCTCGAACCGGTCCCCGTCGCGGGCGGGCTCGCCGTAGGCGAAATCCAGGCGGGAGCCGTGATGTACCGTTGCCCCCGTTTTGCGAGCCAGCTCGGGCGAGCCGACCAGGTAGTCCTCGTTTCGGTGCGTCTCGAAGATGCGAGTGATCGCGGCCTCGTGGACGGCGGCCCGCTGGAGGTAGACTCCGCAGTCCCGGCGAGGGTCGATCACGGCGGCCGCGCCGTCGGCACCGACGAGGTAGGACTGGTGAGCGAGCCCTTCCGATCGGATCGTCTCGAAGAACATATCCATTCCCCGGCCCGACCTGAGGCCGGATCCGTGACTGGAATCCCCTGGGTGGGTATTAAATCATCCGTCGAGAATGCGACCGCACCCGCAGAGGCCCCCAACCGCAATGCTGATGCCGTACTGCGCTGAGGAAGTGGGTACGGACCGGCGTCGGGGGTGGCGGCGCCGACCGCCCGAGCCTCATGATCCGCGAGATACTCCGGGAGCACCGCGCCGTGGGCGCCGCCCTGCTCCTCGTCCTCCTGGTCGGCGCCATGATGGCGCCGGCCGCCGCTGGCGACATCGCCGCAGCCGCCGCGCCCGATCCGATCAAGTCGTCAGTGCTCGTATACGGCGCAGACGGCGACGCGGTCCTCTCGACGCCCCTTGCAGAACGCGTGCGGGAGGGCGACCCCGTCGAGACACTCGGAATGGCGGGCCCGGCGGCCCGGACATACGTGTACGTGCAGCTCGCGCCGAGGGTGCCGACGTCGATCCTCGATCCGGTCCTCTCGGGGATCGTCGAGCGTGACGAAAAGAACGGGCTCGTCACGGCACGAGCGACGGTCGAGGAGCTTGGCGCCCTCGCCCATCTCAAGGGCGTCCGGCAGGTCCGCGAGGTCGACTTGCCCGTGGTCGCCTCCGGAAAGGTCATGACCGCGGGCGACGCGGCGATCCGGACCGACGCACTCCGGGCGCAGGGCCCGACCGGCACCGGCGTCAAAGTCGGCGTGATCTCCGACGGCGTGGACGGCCTCGCTGCCTCGCAGGCGAGCGGGGACCTCGGCCCGGTCCACGTCCTCTCCGACTCTCAGGGCGGCAACGAGGGAACCGCGATGCTCGAGATCGTCCACGACATCGCCCCCGGCGCCGACCTCTCTTTCCACGACCACGGCGACAGCGTACTCGGGTTCAACCAGGCCGTCGACGACCTTGTCGCGGCCGGCTGCACCGTGATCGTCGACGACGTGGCCTGGCCTCGCGAGCCGTTCTTCGAGGACGGCGTGATCGCCACCCACCTCGAAGGCCTCCTCGCAACCAGACCGCTCGTCTATGTGACGGCTGCGGGCAACTACGCGCACCAGCATTTCCAGGGACCGTTCGTTGGCGACAGCGAGGGATTCCAGGACTTCTCGGGGACCGGCTCGGACCGGCCGTTCCTCTACGCTGACGTTCCGGCCGGGGAGCAGCTCCGGGTGGTGATGGAGTGGGACGAGCGATTCGGCTCGTCCGCGGACGACTTCGATCTGTACCTCTGCGACGCTCGTAGCGGCGATGTCCTGCGGGCCTCTACGAACCGACAGACCGGCACCTCGGACCCCCTCGAGTCGATCACCTGGACGAACTCGGGCGCGGACCGTGAGGTCGCGATCGTGGCCCTCCACCACGGGGGTATCGGTGGCGCCCGGACCATCGAGGTGTACGCGTACCCGTCATCGGGGGCAGAGGTCCTCGCAGACAACCTGGTCGCGGCCGACAGCATCTACGGCCATCAGGCCGTTCCCGACGTGGTCGCCGTCGGCGCGGTCAGCGCATCCAATCCCGGCGCGATAGAACCGTTCTCGTCGAACGGCCCCGTGACTCATCTCTTCCCGACGACCACGATCATCCCGAAGCCCGACATCGTCGGTCCCGACCGGGTCCCGGTCTCGGGTGCCGGGAACTTCAAGACCGTCTTCGTCGGGACGTCGGCCGCGTCGCCGCATGTCGGCGCCCTCTGCGCGTTGATCTGGTCCGCGCGCCCGGACCTCTCGGCCCCGGCGATCCGCTCGGCCCTCTACAGCTCGGCCGTCGACCTCGGCGCGACCGGTCGCGACAACGTCTATGGCTGGGGCAGGGCCGACGGCGCCGCGATGTACGCCACCGTGATCGCTCCGGCGACCACGCCGACCCCCGTGCAGATCGTGACGGCCGCACCGATAACGCCCGCGCCGACCCCGACCACGGCGGCGATCGCGACGCGCTCCCCGTTCGGGAAGCGGTATACGATCGGCGACCTCGCCGGCCGGACCGTCGGGACGAAAACGACCCTCGCGCCCGGCTCCGGTTCCGGCTCCGCGACTCCGGGATCGCCGTCGGTCGGCCCGACGACGGACCCGCTCAAGCCGCCGACCAAGCCGTTCGTCCGGTGGTATCCGTCGGCGCGGTGGGCCACGGGTCGATAGCCGGGGTCGGCTTAATGGCCTTCCCGCGCGCATCGATCAGGGTATGACCACGGACCGCGACCAGGCGATCTTCGAGGCCGGGATCAAGCTCGGTGCGCTCTACCACCAGTGGGTGGGAACCCCCATCTCGCCCCAGACGGCCGAAGTGGTCGAGGAGGCGATCGAGCAGGCCGTGGGTCTTCAGCCGTTCGTGGAGGAGATCACGGTCCGGCTCGACACCCGCAGGATGCGGCCGAACGAATTCGGGTACAGCGAACTCTCGGGACTGATGTTCGAGGTGGAACTCGTGACCCGGTGCAACGATGCCTCCTGCCGCGCCCGGCTCGCACCCCATGACGATTACCCGCTGATGACCATACTCTGCTGCGATGACGCCCCGCCGGTTCCCGATCACGGATGACCATATCCACATCGACCCGCTGAACGGACGCGGGATCGAGGCCGCGAAGGAGTTTCTCAGGGCCGGGGGGACCCATATCTTTCTTGTCGCGAAGCCCTCCTGGTCGTTCGGCGTCACGCCTCTCTCGGGCGACGACTATCGGCCCGTCTTCGACACCACACTCGCGGTGGCCCGCGAGGTCCGCGAGCTCGGGCTCGGGGTCTTTGTCGTGCTCGGCGTTCACCCGGCCGAGATCACGTACTTCGCCGACCGCCGCACGCCGTCCGAGTCCGCCAGGATCATGATCGAGGGGCTCGAAGTCGCGGCCGAGTACGTCGCGGAGGGAACGGCCGTCGCGCTCAAGAGCGGCCGGCCGCACTACGATGCGGGCCCCGAGGTGGCCGAAGCGTCGAACCGGGTCCTCGCCCGGGCCCTCGAGCTCGCGGGACGCGCCGGTTGCGCCCTGCAGATCCACGCCGAGAGCGGCCCGTGCGCGGACGTGATCGGAATGGCCCGGGACGCCGGCATGGACCCGGCCCGCGTGGTCAAGCACTTCGCCGAGCCGTCGACCCCGCTCGTGCCCTCCTTCGTGGCGCGGCACGAGGCGATCCCGGAGGTGGCGGCCTCGGGCCGATCGTTCATGCTCGAGTCCGACTACATGGACGAGCTCTCCCGACCAGGAGCCGTGGTCGGACCGAAGACCGTGCCGCGGACGTCGCTCCGTCTTCTCGCCGCCGGTGCCCTCGACGAGGAGGCCCTCGCCCGCTGTCACGTCGAGACACCATCGAGGGTTTACGGCGTCGAGATCGCTCTCTGAGCGAGAACAGGCCGCCACGGTCATATTTTTAACGACGGGGGCCAATTGGATGAGCAGCATGAACATGAAGGTACACCGCGTCCGCGGCGAGGGCGAGGTGGTGGCGGTCTGCGACTCCGAGCTCGTGAACCGGACGCTCCGGCACGGCGACGTCGATATCGTGATCTCCGGCGGGTTCTACGGGGACGCGCCAGCGACCGACGAGGAGGTCCGCGAGGCCCTCAAGAGCGCCTGCAACATCAACCTCTTCGGCCGCCGCGCGGTCGAGCTGGCCAGAGAGCTCGGGCTTGTGGACGAGGCCTGCTGCCTCGTGATCGACGGCGTCCCGCATGCCCAGGTCTACCTTATCTGATATGGACATCCGGGAAGCATTCTGCCCGCGCTGCGGCGGCCCTGCCGGCGAGGAGCAAAGCGGGCTCTGCGGCAAATGCCGCCTCGCCGAGACCTGCTGGCTCGAATGCGAGCCTAGGGCAGTTCACACGTACTGTCCGAGCTGCGGCGCGCAGAAGAGCGGAAAAGTCTGGACCGACTCCGAGCAGGAGCGGGCCGAGATCGGGCCCGGGCTCGCGCTCTCGGCGGTCCGGCTCCACCCAGAGGTCCGCCGCCCCCAGTTCTCGGTCGGGATCAGAGAGATCTCGTCCAACCGATCGGTGGCGGACGTCGATGTCACGGGTACGCTCTACGACGAGCCGATCAGCGACCGCTGCACGGTCGAACTGGTCTGGCAGAAGGAGCAGTGCGACCGGTGCAACCGGATCGCGGGGTCGTACTACGAGGGGTTCGTCCAGGTCCGCGCGACCGATCGGCGCCTGACCGACCGCGAGCTCGACGCCGCGACCAGGATCGCTCACGAGACCGAGGCCACGCTCCAGGCCGAAGGCGATCGGCTCAGCTATATCTCGGACCTGCAGGAGACGAAGGACGGGCTCGATATCGTGGTCGGGTCCCAGACGATCGGCCTTGCGATCACCCAGGCGATCGCCCAGCGCCTCGGCGGCCGGTACTCGACCCATCCGAAGCTCGTGGGCGAGAAGGCCGGACGGCCGATCTACCGGATCACCTACCTCGTCCGGCTCCATCCGTACGTCCGCGGCGACGTGATCGAGGTCGGCGGCGCCGACCTCGAGGTCGCCTCGTCCGAGAGCGACCATGTCCGGGCCGTCGACCTCGCGACCGGCCGCACCAGAACAGTCCGCGAGGACGAGCCGAAGCGGCTGCTCGGACACGGATCCGATGCGACGGAGGCGCTGGTGGCCTACCTCGACGACGGGATGCTCGGCCTGATCGATCCCGTGACCAGCGCCGCCGTCGAGGTGCAGCGCCCGTCCTGGCTGAATGTCGAGGCCGGCTCTTATGTCCGCGTGCTGCGCGACCGCGACCGGCTCGTCGTGCTGGGGTGATCGCGTGCGGGCCAGGCGGTACCCGGCAGACGAGCTCGGCGCCTGTGCCGGAGCCGACTGGGTCGACCCGTCACGCCGGCCGTTCGTCGCCGACGGCACGGCGTGGGTCCCCGTCAGGGACGGGCACGCATGGGACGAGGAGTTGCCCGAGCGATCGAGCCCGGCATCGCGGGGATACCAGCGGCTCGGCGACCTGGTCCTCTTCCACGGCCCCCGCCCGGACGAAGCGGCGATCCGGGATGCGATCGCGCGCAGCACTCCGCGCGGCGTCCTCTGGGTCAGGGGCCACAATGGTCCGGAACGCGTGCCCGAGGTCGAACTGCTCTGCGGCGCGGCCGGCGAGATTGTCCACCGCGAGAACGGCCTCGTCTACCTGCTCGATCCGTCGAGGGTGATGTTCTCGGGGGGCAACCGCGAGGAGAAGGCGCGGATTGCTGGCCTGGTCCGGCCTGGAGAACGGACGGCGGACCTCTTCGCCGGCATCGGGTACTTCACGCTCCCCGCCGCCCGCGCGGGAGCCTCTGTCCACGCGATGGAGATCAACCCGGCCGCGTTCGGTTACCTCGAGGCGAACCTCGTCCGAAACGGGCTCCGGGATCGGGTCGAGGCCGAATGCGGCGACTGCCGCGACCTCCTCCGCGGCGTGTACGACCGGCTCGTGCTCGGGCATTTCGACGCGCCGGGCTTTCTTGCCGACGCCCTCGCCCATGTCAGGCGAGGGAGCGTGCTCCATGTCCACGGGGTCGAACGAACACCCGGGGAGCTTGGGCCGGTTCTCGTGAAAACGGCTGCCGATTGCGGCCTCGCGGTCGAGTCCTCGTGGCGCACGGTCAAGACGTGCGGACCCGGCCGCTCTCACACAGTCAACGATCTGGTGATCCTGTGACACTTCAGACACTCGAAGGGAAGGAGATCGTGCTCGCCGTGACGGGCTCGATCGCGGCCGTCGAGACCGTCCGGCTCGCGCACGAGCTCCGCCGTCGCGGGGCACTGGTCCAGGCCGTCCTCTCGGGAGCGGCAGCGAGCATCCTCTGCCCCGATGCCCTGACATACGCCACCGGCCATCCCGCGATCACGGCGATCACGGGCATGGTCGAGCACGTGCTGTGGTGCGGCGAGGGGGGGAAGGCCGATCTCCTCCTGGTCGCGCCCTGCACGGCGAACACGATCGGCAAGATCGCGTGCGGCATCGACGACACGCCGGTCACGACCTTCGCGACGACTGCGCTCGGCAGCGGCGTGCCCGTCGTGGTCGTGCCGGCCATGCACGAGACCATGTACCGCCACCGGGCCGTTGCCGAGAACCTCGCGCGGCTCGAAGCGCTCGGTGTGACGATCGTCCCGCCGCGGATCCAGGAGGGACGCGCGAAGATCGCCGAGACGGACGCGATCGTGCTCGAGGCCGAGCGGGCCGTCAATGATAAACCTCTCGCGGGCCGCCGAGTGCTGATCGCGAGCGGACCATGCCGGGAATCCGTGGACGATGTGCGCGTGCTCACGACCCGCTCGACGGGATTGATGGGCCGCGCGCTCGCCCTCGAGGCGTACCGGCGCGGGGCCGAGGTCACGGTCGTTCACGCCGATCGATTCCCCTGCGTCCGAAACGTCCCGGCGACGTCGGCGGCGGACATGCGCGAAGCCGTGCTCGCGTACGGCGGGGCCGGCGGAATCGATATCTACGTCTCGGCCGCGGCGATCTCCGACTTCGCGCCCGAGCGGTTCCCGGGCAAGATCCCGAGCGGCGCCCCCGCCACGCTCGCGCTCGAGCCCCTGCCGAAGGTGCTCGACGAGGTGATCTCGCGATTCGAACCGCTCACCATCGCATTCAAGCTCGCCAAGGACGCGGACGCGCAGGCCGGCGGACTGCTCGACCGCGGGGCCGCGCTCGTCGTCGCGAACACCCCCGAGACGATGGGCGCCTCCGGCGGGACATTCGCCCTGCACTCGGCCCGCGGCATCCGCGTGGTCGAGGGGAGCAAGGAGGAGGTGGCCGCGGCCATATGGTCGAACGTGCCCTAGCCTGGTCCCCGGGCCACGTCTCGGGCTACTTTTGCCGCTGTGCCGGACCGAACGGGGAGGCCACGGGCTCGATCGGCGGCGGCATCGTGATCGGAGAAGGGGTGACCGTCGAGGCTGTACGGTCGGAGTCCCCCGCGGTTTGCGTGATCGTCCGCGCTCCCGGCAGCCGTTCCGTCACCGTGCGGGGATCCCCGCCGGTCGAGTACCTGATGGACCGGCTCGACGCGCCGGCGGCGCTCACCACGAGCTGCACCCTCCCGATCGGGGCCGGGTTCGGGCTCTCGGCCGCGGCCCTGCTCGCGTCGGGCACGGCCCTCTCCGCCCTCCACGATCTCGCGCTCTCGAGAAACGCGATCGCGACGGCCGCGCACGAGGCCGAGGTCCGCTTCCGGACCGGCCTCGGCGATGTCGCGGCCGCGCAGGGCGGCGGGGTCGTGGTCCGGCGCGGACCGGGCGTCGACGCGGAGATCCTCCGCCTCCCCTCGGACGAGCCGATCGCCGCGGTCTCGTTCGGCCCGATCCCGACGCCCGGCGTTCTCGACTCGGAGGGCGCGATGGCGAAGGTCCGAACGGCCTTTCCGTCCGCGGAGCCGCGGGACCTCGAGGAGCTCGTGCGACTCTCGCGTACCTTTGCGGAGCGGAGCGGACTGGTCACGCCCCGCGTCCGGGCAGCGCTCGCCGCCTGCGACGCAGCCGGCGTCCCGGCCTCGATGACCATGCTCGGCGACGGCGTCTTCGCCACGGGGACCGGGGCCGATCTTGCCCTCGCCCGGTTCGGCCGCGTCTTCCGCCTCCATGTCGCGACGGCGGGGTTCCGACTCCTGGAGTGCGGGCCATGATCCCCGCCGACCACCCCCGGTACCGCTCGCTCGTCGTCCGCGAACGGCTGGCCCGTTGCGCCCGCGAGGGGATCGTCGCGCTCGAGGGTCTCACGGCCCACGGCCGGGCCGAGGCCGTCGACTACCTG
>JBDKUZ010000072.1:0-5076 GCA_039679395.1 Methanospirillum sp.
GGGGCTCCCCGGGCTCCTTCCGGGACCGCCGCCGCCGGACGAAGATGCCGCCGCCGATGAGGACGACGACCAGCACTGCGATGACCGCCAGCGCCCACGGCGGCAGGCTCGGCAGGACCGAGCCGCCCGGGACCACGGCCGTCACCACGCCGCTCGCGGCCGGGCCGAGGGGGCGGCCGTCGGCGAACGAGACGTTCGCCACGACCTCGTGCTTTCCGCCGGGGACGCCCGCCCGGACCTCGAACTGGCCCGAGGGGCCGGTGGTCGCATCGGCCCAGCCGAAGCGGTCGAAGACCAGGTGCACCGGCGCGTTCGGCACACCGATCCCGGACGCGGTCACGTTCCCCGTGCAGAGGAGGGCCGGCCCGTTCTGCCAGGTGGACGGCACGGCGTCGAGCAGGACCACCGGGACGGTCGAGGCGACCTCGAGGCTCGCCTCGGCGCTCCGGTTCCCGGCCGCCGCGGAGACGACATGCGCTCCCGCCTGGACGCGATCGACGAGGTACTCGAAGCGATAGGCGCCGCCGGCGTCCGGCGAGGCCCGACCGGCCTCGACGCCGTCGACCAGCACCCTGACGGTCTCGCTCGCCCCGCTCCCGGTGCAGCGGACGACGTCGCCCCAGACGGCGGGCGACCGCGGCATCTCGAGGACGAGGGTGAGCGGGCCGGACGGGGTCGGGGCCGGCGCCGGCACAGCGGCGGTCGGAGTAGGCGTGGGGGCGGAGGTATTCGCTTCCCCGCCGGGCGGTGTTGAGGCCTGCGGGGTCGGCGGGGCGGTCGGCGTGACCGGCTCGGTCGCAAGGTCGGGTCCGGGCGTGGTGACGGTCACGGCGGGCTGCGCGGCTCCGGCTGTCCCGATCAGGCAGAGGCAGAGGAGGACAATGGCCGCGGCGAGGGGTGCGCGATATCGAATGGCGTTCACTCTCCAGAATTCCGTGATGAGAGCTATGCGCATCTCCCGGATATCTTCTTCTGCCGTTGTATACGAAAAGCTAATTACCAGGGTCCGTCGCGGAACGCGGAAGAGCCGCACGGGGCGGTGACGGGTCACACGACATCCGGACGAGCTCGACCAGGCAGTATTGGTACGGCAGTCCCCTCGGGGTCTCGAAGAACGCGTCCGCGAGGCGACGGTAGATCTCGTCGACGAGGTCCGCATGATCGGCCGAGAGCCCGACCCGGATCGAGGACTCGCTCCACGCCCGGACGACCCGTGCGAGCGTCTCGGCCAGCCGGCGCCGCTCTCCGTCGTCGAGGGAATCGGGTATCCCCGGGATGTAGGCGCAGGGGACGGTCGTCGTCTCGAGGGACGCCAGCGCGAGCCGTTGCCGGACCGCGTCCTCCCCGACGAGCCTCTTCATCTCGCTGGGCGTGGCGAAGTAGCTCGGGATGAAGATCGCCTCCAGCTCGTCGGGCGAGATACGGCCCTCCCGGCAGAGCGAGCGGCAGGCATCGCGGAGACCGTCGTACCCCGCAAAGGCCGGCCAGCGGTCGCCGCCCAGGTCCGCGAGGGTCGCGAGGAGGAGCCGCCCGCCGTCGACCAGGTCGCGCGAGCGCTCGTGAAAGAAGACCCGCCAGTCGCGCCGCCACTTCTCGGCGAACACCTCGCGCCCGGTCTCCGGGAGCTGGTTCGGGTGGATGCGGGTCGGGTGCCGGAAGAGCTCGGGATCGGCGGTCGCGTCCAGCCAGTGCAGGGCCGTGGACGAGTAGCCGAGATGCACGCTCCCGGCCAGTTCCGGAACGGGCCCGTAGAACGAGCGCCGGAGATATACCATCTCGACGTGGGGCAGGGCCGAGAGGGGCGAGCCCTCGCGGAACCGTTCGAAGGGGGCCTGGTCCGCGATGTCGATGTAGACGAGCCTGATCCGCAGGGACGGATTGGCCTCGTGGACGAACGCGGCCGCGCGCTCGAAGAGCGATTCCGAGTTCGCGCCGTCGGCAGCGCCGTAGTCCGCGATGACGAAGGGCGTCTTTGCGGGCATGGCGGCGATGGCGTCCCGCATCGAGTCGAGATGGGAGAGCACGCGCGGCAGGAGCGTGCGCTCCACCGCCCGGGCGGTCTCCGAGATCCGGCTGTAGTCGCTCGTCATGCTCGGCGCGTACCGCCGGGACGGGGGACGGGCAGGGTCGTCGGGCATCAGGACGCTCGTGCCGTACGGCCGCGGCCGGGGATCGGTCGCGAGCCGGTTGCAGGGAACAGTACCATCGCGATCATGCCGTGCTCGGGTCCTCCGCCGTCTCGTCCTGAACATCGCCCCGGAGCCCCGAGCGCCAGGCCGCGATCGCGGTGGCGACCATGAGGCCGATAAGCGCCAGGGCGACGGCGGTCACCTCCGTATCCGACCGGATCACTCCCGCGTACAGGGCGACGAGCGCGATCGCCGTTCCCGCCAGGCACATGAGGTACAGGATCCGCCGCTCGGTCGCGTCGTCCATACCTGAAGAAAGGAGCCCGCGAGTTATCGCGCTATCGATCCCGTCATCCGGACCGCAGAGAAATGGAAGGACTGAATACCACGACTTTCCAATGAGGGTACGGAG
The DNA here is from genome assembly GCA_039679395.1 of Methanospirillum sp. Lineage (GTDB taxonomy): Archaea > Halobacteriota > Methanomicrobia > Methanomicrobiales > Methanospirillaceae > UBA288. The sequence continues at coordinate 2,542 of JBDKUZ010000072.1, forward strand.
GTCCCGTGTCCGTCCCCACCCGCGCGTCCTCCGGCAGCCAGCCGACGATGACCGCGACCGAATGGGTCGATCGGGGCCTGGATTGTGCCGGACAGCGCCAGTACGACGAGGCGATCGCGTGCTACGACCGGGCCATCGCGCTGGTCCCGGGGAACGCCGCGTTCTGGACGCACAAGGGAAACGCCCTCCAGTGCCGGGGCGACTACGCCTCTGCCGCCGAGTGCTACGAGGGGGCGATCCGGTGCGACCCGGCGAGCCCCGCCACCTGGATCCTCAGGGGAAACGCGCTCAAAAGGCTCGGCGACCATGACGGGGCCATCGGGTGCTACGACCGGGCGATCGAGCGCCGGCCGAGCGACCCGTCCGCCTGGAACCTCAAGGGAAACCTCCACCGGGAGCGCGGCGATTTCGCCGGGGCGATCGCGTGCTACGACCGGGTGCTGGCGCTCCAGCCGACCAGCGCGGTCGCGGCCCAGAACCGCCGCGCGGCCGCCAGCGCCCGCGAGAAGCAGGTCGCGGTCGAGGAGTGGAGCGCGAAGGGACTCGCCCTCGCCGCGGACCCGTCGCGGCTCGACGAGGCGATCGCCTGCTTCGACCGGGCGATCGAGCTCGACCCGGGACACGCAGCCTCGTGGATCGGGAGGGGACGCGTCCTCTTGAGTCTCGGCGACGCGCGAGGGGCGATCGCGTGCTGCGAGAAGGCGCTCGAGCACGCCCCCCGGGACCCGGACGCCTGGACCCTCAAAGGGGACGCCCTCGCCGTGCCCGGCACCTACCTCGACGCGTGCGCGTGCTACGACAGGGCGCTGGAGCTCCGGCCGGCCGACGCGGTTGCGGCCGAGCACCGCGAATCGGCCGCCGGCGCGTACCAGCGATCGACGGCGGTCCCCGAACCCGAGGTCCGGGCGCCCGCCCCCGCCGCCGAACCGGAGGAGCATGTCGAGACCGCGATCGCGGCCGACCCCGAGACCATCGCCGCCTGGGTCGGGAGGGGGGTCGCGTACTGCGAGCGGAACGAGTTCTCCGGAGCCATCGCCTGCTTCGACGAGGCGCTCGCCCTCGACCCCGGGCAGCCCGAGGTCTGGAGCCGGAAGGGGAACGCCCTCGCCGCGCTGGGCGACCCCGCCGGGGCGCTCGAGAACTACGACCGGGCGATCCTCCTCGACCCGTCGCGGACCGAGTACTGGTACAACCGGGGGGTCGTCCTGCACCACCTGGAGCGGTTCCCGGAAGCCGTCGCCTGTTACGACAACGCGATCCTGCTCGACCCGACATACGCCGGCGCCTGGATGAGCAGGGGCGCGGCCCTTCTGCGCCTGGGCCGGCACGCGAAGGCGCTGCGCTGCATCGACCGGGCGATCGCGCTCAGCCCGGCGAACGCGTACCTCTGGAACAGCAAGGGCGTCGCGCTCAACGAGATGGGCCGGTTCGACGAGGCGATCGCGTGCTTCGACCGGGCGATCGAGCTCGACCCGACGGTCGCGTCCCTCTGGAACAACCGGGGGACCGCGCAGGCGGGCAGGGAGGACTTCGCCGAGGCGTTCGCCTGCTACGAGCGGGCGATCCGGCTCGACCCGACGAACGCCGGGGCCTGGCACAACCGGGGGCACGCCCTCTCGCGGATGGGCGACACGGCCGGGGCGATCGAGTGCTTCGACGCGGCACTCCGGATCGACCCGGCGTATAGCGCCTCGTGGTATACGCGGGGGCTCTCCCTGAACAGCCAGAACAACTTCTCCGAGGCGGTCGCGTGCTTCGACCGGGTGATCGCGCTCGACCCGGCGAACGCCGACGCCTGGACGAACAAGGGGAACGCCCTCGCCAACCAGGGGCGGTACCGCGACGCGATCGCGTGCTACGAGCGGGCGATCGAGCTCGACCCGATGAACGTCGTGGCGCGGAACAACCGGCGGTTCACCGAGTCGTACCTCTGACGAAGGCCTGCACCGACCGTACGCCGGGCCCGATTGCGCTGGCCCCGGTGCGGCCGCGCAGGAAGGTACGGCGGAACGGCGCCATCGTCGCGTATCTCGTCTCCGCAGGCCGCAGAAGATTCGTATCTCGCCGCATGGGAGAAAGAGGTGTTCGGCATGTCATTCGGGGACGACTTCCTCTCGGCCGCGAGGGGCAAATTCTCGACGGGCGCACAGCTCGTCTCCGGTTCGATCATCGACTCGGGTCGTCCGATCCTGCTTATATGGGGGGGTGTTCCAGATCTTTGATCACCTGCTCGATCGTAACGATTTCGCTGGCAAGTTCTCCCATTTTTATCCCTGCGGCACTGTTCGACAGCCGTAACGAGAGCTGATAGAATTCTTCCTCCGAAACCCCGCAATCGTGTAGAATTCTCTCTTTATTCATAAGACAGCCGACGAAGAACGCGTCGAAAACGTCTCCGCAGCCGATCTCGCTGACCGGGTTTTTTACCGGCTCCGCCGGTACGGAATAGACGGTTTTCCACCGGGGCAGGTAGAGCGACGCTCCGTTGATATCCGCGGTAACGCCAAAACAACCGATGGTGGGGTACGAGCCGGA
>JBDKUZ010000073.1:0-11683 GCA_039679395.1 Methanospirillum sp.
GGCGAGGCTGGTGAGCGACCTCTTCTGCGACGGGCTCGGCGCCTGCATCGGGACGTGTCCCGAGGGGGCGATCGAGGTGGTCGAGCGGGAGGCGGAGGCGTACGACGAGCGGGCCGTGATGGGGACCATCGCGCCGCAGGGCGAGGCCGTGATCCGTGCGCACCTCGAGCACCTGCTCGGCCACGGCGAGACCGAACTCCATCGCCAGGCGGTCGAATACCTGCGAGAGCGGGGGATCCCCGTTCCCGAACCCCGTGCCGCGCCCGCGGGAGCCGGGTGCCCCGGGGCGGCTGCCCGGAGGATCGAGCGGCCGACCCCCGCCGGAAGTCCGGCGCCCGCGGCGCAGTCGGAGCTGCGGCAGTGGCCGATCCAGCTCCGGCTGCTGAACCCGGCGGCCGCGTACTTCGACGACGCGGACCTGCTCGTCGCGGCGGACTGCGCACCGTTCGCGTATGCCGACTTCCACCGATCGTTCCTCGCCGGCCGGATCCTGATCATCTTCTGCCCGAAGCTGGACCGGGACCTGGAGGAGTACGTGGAGAAGCTGGCCGAGATCCTCCGCCGCCACACGATCCGGTCGATCACGGTCCTGCGGATGGAGGTCCCGTGCTGCGGTGGCGTTCGGGCCGTGGTCGACCGCGCCGTCGAGCGCACCGGAAGAACGGTCCCGGTCGCGGAGCGGACGATCGGGATCGGCGGGGAGCTCCTCCCGGAGCCGCCGGGTCAGGCCGCGGGCATGGTGAAGTAGAAGGTCGTTCCCTCGCCGGGGGTCGACTCGATGCGGACCGTGCCGCCGTGCCGCTCGACGATCCGCTTCACGATCGCGAGGCCGATCCCCGTGCCCTCGTACTCGTCGCGGGTGTGCAGGCGCTGGAAGATAACGAAGACCCGGTCGAAGTACTCGGGATCGATCCCGATCCCGTTGTCCGCGACCGAGAACTCCCGGAGACCGTCGATCCGCCGGGCGCCCACGTGGATGTGGGGCGGCACGCCCGGCCGACGGTACTTGATCGCGTTCCCGATCAGGTTCGCGAAGACCTGGCCGAGCTGCGTCCGGTCCCCCCGCACGGCCGGCAGCGGGTCGTGCGTGACGACCGCTCCCGCCTCGCGGATCCCCTGCTCCAGCGTCGCTTCGACATCGGCGAGTACGGCCTCCGTCTCGATCGGCGCGAACGTCTGGGTGGACGAGGTGACGCGCGAGAACGCCAGCAGGTCCTGGATCAGCATCTGCATCCGCAGGCCGCCCTCGACGATGTACCCGATGAACTCGTCCGCGTCCTCGCCGAGCTGTCCCGTATAGCGCCGTTCGAGGAGCTGGGAGAAGGAGACGATCGACCGGAGGGGTTCCTGGAGGTCGTGGCTCGCCACGTACGCGAACCGCTGCAGATCCTCGTTGCTCGCCGCGAGCTTCGCCGCATACTCCTTCAGCGTCTCCTCGTCTTCTTTGCGCTCGGTGATGTCCTGGACCAGCGCGATCGTCCGGACCGGCACGCCCGCCTCGTCGTACCGCCACTGTGCGTTCACCGCGACCCAGCGGAGTGCGCCGTCGGCCCGGCGGATCCTGCACTCGACGGTCGCCTGGGTTCGGTTCGCGAGCGCCGTGCTCATCGCCGCGGCGACCGCCTCGCGGTCCGGGGGAAGGACATGCTCGAGGAACTGCTCCTTCGACCACCCGGGCTCCGAGGCACCGTTGCCGAAGATCCGGTCGAAGCGCGGCGACCGCCAGACGGTACCCCGGACGAGGTCCGTGTCGCAGGTCCCGAGCCCCGAAACCTCGAGGGCCAGGACGAGCCGCGCCTCGCTCTCGCGGAGGTGCTGCTCGGCGGCGACCAGGTCGTCGTTGTTGGTCTGCAGCGCGTCCTGGATGGCCCGCAGCTCCTCGTTGAACGCGACGAGTTCGTCGTTCCGGGCGACCAGTTCCCGTTCCGCCCGCTTCCGGTCGGTGACGTCGCGGAGGATCACCTCGATCGTGGGCCCGGCCTCGTCGTCGAAGGGAAAGGCGGCCACCTCCACGTCGCGGATCGAGCCGTCGAGGCGGACGATCTGCTCGTGGGCGAGCGGGACGATCGAGCCCTCGTGCAGCTGCCGGATGCGTTCCCTCACCCGGTCGCGGTGCGCCGGGGCGAACCGGTCGAGCACGGGCCGGCCGACAACGTCGTCCGGTACCGACGCCCCGAAGAGCTGCAGGCCGGCCGGGTTGACGTAGTCGATCCGATCGTCCCGGTTTATGAAGATCGCGTCCGGCGCCAGTTCCACCAGGCTCCGGTAGCGCTGCTCGCTCCGGCGGAGCGCCTCCTCGCGCCGGGTCAGCTCGCGGAAGAGCAGATCGGTCGGCCGCGTGAGCCCGACCACGACGATCGCCTGGTAGAAGAAGTAGACCGAGACGAGCCGGAAGAGGTGACCGAGCATGTTCGCAACGTCGTAGACGTTCGCGTACGAGCTGAAGGCCAGCTCGCCGGCGATCAGAAAGGCCATGGCCGCGACCAGGGAGAGGAAGACCGTGCGGTCGAATCGTTCACGGGAGATGACGAGGAGGGCGATGGTCGCGAGCATGATGAGCGAGATGACGTACTCGCTCCCGATCTTGAACGGCGTCAACCCGCTGCCGTCGATGAAGGCGGCCGGAAAGATCCCCCAGACAAAGATGCTCGCGAGCAACAGCGCGGTGGCGCCGGCGCAGCCAGCGACGAAGATCGCGGGGTCGTACCGCCGCCCGGTCGTGACCGAGCGACCGATCAGCAGGGCGGCGATCAGGAAGACAATGCTCTGGAAGTACCGGGCCGCGAGCCAGAGCTGCGTCGCGAGATCCGAGCTGTTCCCGAAGATGCCCATCCCCCTGTAGGCGAGGGTGTGGATGAGGTCGAGACCCCCGATGAAGGCGAACGCGATGCCGACGAGCAGGAAGAAGGAGTCGGGGAGGACGCGCCGGGTGTTCCAGACGAGGAGGAAGACGGCGAACGCCACGGCGATGCCGGCGACCTCGACGACGCTGTGGAAGAGGAGATAATCGCGCGTGCCGAGGAGGACGAGCCCGCCGAGAACGGCGCCCGCGACGGCCAGGCGGGCGGCCGCGGACGCGGCGGACGTGCCGGCGACGGCGGCCCGGAGTTCCTTCAGCATCACGCCGTCATCGCACGGTGCCGGGCGAACGCCCCGTCGGAGGGATGGCCGGGATTGGACGATGCGACGGGCGGAGGGACGGCGCGGCGGCCCGATGCACGGAGATGGGTTCCCCGTCCTCCTTCGCATCTCCGGGAGCCCGTCGACGACATGATCGCCATGGTCCTGTGCGAAGGCGTGGAGCGAGCATCGGCGTTCGTCATTCGGTGCTATGATCTTCGCGCAAGGTGAATAAATACAATATCAATGGGGCCATGGGACCGCGGCCCGGACCGCCCCCGCTGTTCCGCTCTCGCACCCGCCGGGTCAGTCCGCGGCCGGGAGCGTGAAATAGAACGTCGAGCCCTCGCCCGGCGTCGACTCGACGCGGACCGTGCCGCCGTGCCGTTCGATGATCTTCTTGACGACGGCCAGGCCGATCCCCGTGCCCTCGTACTCGTCCGCGGTGTGGAGGCGCTGGAACATCTGGAAGATCCGGTCGTGGTACTCACCGTCGATCCCGATCCCGTTGTCCCGCACCGCGAACTCCCACCGTCTCCCGCTCCGGGACGCCGAGATCTCGATGACCGGCGGCACCCCCTCGCGGTGGTACTTCAGCGCGTTGGTGATGAGGTTCGTAAAGACCTGCTCGAGCTGCACCGGGTCCGCTCTGACCGTCGGCATCGGGCCGACCGCGACCGTCGCTCCCGCCTCGCGGATCGGGGCCTCGAGCGTGGAGACGACATCGGCCACCACTGCTTCCGCGGCGATCGGCACCGGGGGCTGGGCCTGCGTCTCGATCCGCGAGAGCTGGAGCAGGTCGCGGATCAGCGCCTGCAACCGCTTGCCGCCTTCGACGATGAACCCGATGAACTCGTCCGCATCGTCGTCGAACTTCCCCTTATAGCGCCGCTCGAGGAGCTGACTGAAGCTGACGATGGTTCGCAGGGGCTCCTGCAGGTCGTGCGAGGCGACATACGCGAAACGCTGCAGCTCCTCGTTCGACCGCTTGAGTTCCTCCGCGTAGACGGCCAGGGCCCGTTCGCTCTCGTGCCGCTGCGTGATGTCGAGGGCGATGAAGATAATGTCATCGCCGGGTCCGGCCGGGTCCACCCCCGAGAAGGTGAGAAGGACATCGAAGACCGTGCCGTCGCTCCGCCGCCACTGCGTCTCCACCGCGCCGATCCCGTTCGCGGCGATCTGATCGACAAGCTCCTCTCCCACGTACGTATAGGCCTCGTCGTCGGGGTAGAGCAGGCGGGCGTTCCGCCCGAGCAGCTCGTCGCGCTCGTAGCCGGTCATGCGGCAGAGCTGGGCGTTGGCCTGGGTGATCGTCCGATTGGAGACCATGCCGATGCCGACGGGAGCGGCCCGGAAGATCCCCCGCAGCGTCCGCTCCCGGCGCTGCAGGGACCTCTCGGCGCGATATCGCCGGGTATCCTCGATGATGTAGCCACGGGCCCCGACCAGGTCCCCGGCGTCATCGAAGTCGCCGATGATGTTCTCGACGACGTGGATCCGGGTGCCGTCGCGACGGCGCCGGAACCGTTCGTCGCTCTCGAGCCGCCGCTCGGTCCGGAGGCGGTCGAGAAGGGCCTCGCGCTCGCCGGCCGAGATGTACGTCTCCGCGATGCTGTTCGATCGTGCCTCCTCTACGGACGCGAACCCGAACATCCGGACGAAGGCGGGGTTGCAGTCCAGGATCCGGCCGTCCGGAGCGGCGATGAAATTCCCGGTGATGCCATCGTCGAAGAGGCGTCGATACTTCGCCGCGCTCGCTCGCACCGCGTCCTCGGCCCGCCGCCGTTCGGTGACGTCCCGTATGATCATCGTCGCACGGACGGCGCCGTCGCGGTCCCTGAAGAGCGAGGTCGAGACCTCGCCGGGAAAGAGAGTGCCGTCCTTCCGCCGGAACCGGAGCTCTCCGCGGAACCGCCCGGTCCGCGCCCGCTCCTCCAGGGCCGGGCCGAGGCGCGGGTCGGACAGATCGACGATACTGTTCCTGCCCCCGCGGATCAGTTCCTCGGCGGTCATCCCGAAGATCCGCGAGGCCTCGGCGTTGGCCGAGAAGATCGCGCCGGCCGGCGAGATGAGGAGGACGGCGTCGATGCTGTTCTCGACGAGGGAGCGGTACCTTCCCTCGCTGTCGGCGAGCGCCTCCTCCGCATGGCGCCGTTCCGTGATGTCGTGGAAGACGACGGCGATCCGCCCGCGGTGGACTGGAAACCCGGTGACGAGGTACCATCGACCGAGGGCGGGGAACGGTTCCTCGACCCGGATGGGCTCTCTCGTTCGGCTGACGTCGAGAAAGAGGTCGAACCAGGATCGGGACAGCGCCGGGAGGATCGTGAAGGCCGTCTGGCCGACAAGGAGCTCGGCGGGAAGGCAGAGCTCGCGAGAGAAGGCGGGGTTGACCTCGACCAGGCGGATATCGACCGGCTCGCCACGCTCGTCGACCACGGTCTCGCAGACCGCGCAGGCGTCGACCATGTTCGCGAAGAACGATCGGGCGTCCGCCTCGCTCTCGGTCAGAGCCTCCCCGACCCGATCGCGCCCGGTCACGTCCCTCCAGATCGAGAAAGCCCCGGCGATTCGCCCGCCCTCGACGATCGGCGACGCCGAGGCCAGCATGGTGTGAGCCCTGCCGTCGGCCGCCGCGATCTCGAAGGACCGGTCCGGGGCGCTCTCACCCGCCAGCGACCGGCACTCGGGGAGATCGGCCGGCGCGAACGGCCGGCCATCGGTGTCCCGGGCATCGAGACGGCGCAACAATCCCGCCGCGGACGTCCCGGCGACGGGGCCGCCCGCAAGCCGTTCCCCGGTCGGTGTCGCGGCCGTGACGACCCCGTCGGGGCCATACAGGAAGGCCGCGTCGCGCATCGCGGCGAGAGGAATGGCCGGGGGCTCGGGCGGGGACGGCATGGGTATCGGCGAATGTTCTATACAAGTTCATGGATGCGATGAAGTAAAATAATTGTCATGCGACCAATATCCCCCGGTCGCGGAGGAGAGGGGCATGGTCAGAGGAGGAAGACGAAAAAAGGGGATGCGTCTCAGAGGTTGTCGAAGAGCCAGACGACGTCGGCAAAGTCGATCCGGCCGTTCCCGTTGCAGTCGAAATCGGCCATCGGCTCGTTCGCCGCGATCCAGCTCATCTGGTTGAAGTAGAGCACGATGTCCTCGAAGTCCGCGCGGCCGTTGCCGTTGACGTCATCGCAGATGCCGTCATTGTTCGTGTCCGTCGGGAGGGACGTCCCGGGGGGCACCGCTATCACGGCGGAACCGGCCGGAGCGAACTTCTGGATCCGGTTGTTGCCCGTGTCCGCCACGTACACGTTGCCGTCGCTGTCGAGGGCGATCCCGTTCGGCGAGCTGAACTCCCCGGGGCCGGACCCCTCGCTCCCCCATTGGGTGACGAAGTTGCCGTCGGGGTCGAACTTCTGAATCCGGTTGTTGCCCGTGTCCGCTACGTAGATATTCCCCGGCGGGTCGACGGCGATACCGGCGGGCGTCCTGAACTGCCCCTCGCCCGTTCCGTTCGACCCCCGCTCCATGACGAACACCCCTCCGGGCGTGAACGCCTCGATGCGGTCGTTCTGCGTGTCCGCGACAAAGACGGTCAGATTGGTGTTAACCACGGCCCCTTCGGGGAGAGAGATCTGGCCTTCCCCGGACCCGGGGCCGCTCCACGCCATGTAGAACCCCCCGTCGAGCATGAACCGCTGGATCCGGGTATCGATCACCAGGACGCTGCCCGCGGGGCATGACGCGACCGCCCGCGGCGTGATGAACTGGCCGTCCCCGGTGCCGTACGATCCGAATTCGCCGAGGAATCCGCCGGAGGCCGAGAACCACTCGACCCGGTTATTGCCGCTGTCCGCGACATAGACATGGCCGTCGGGCCGGACCGCGATTCCCCACGGAGCCTCGAACTGGCCTGTCCCGTTCCCCGGACCGCCCCACTGCCCGTCATAGACGCCGTCACGTGTAAACTTCTGGACGCGATCGTTGCCTCGATCGGTGACGTACACGCTGTTCGTGTCGGAGATCGCGACCCCGATGGGCGATGAGAACTCGCCGTTCCCGGAACCCGGAGTCCCCCACGATCTGACGAACTGATACCCGTCCGCCGCAGCCGCCGGAACGATGACGCATCCGGCCAGCATCGCGACGAACAGCATGGCGATTACAATATATCTATTTTTATTCTTTTTCATGAACGGCAATGAATACGAAATAGTAAAAATAGATTTCGGTCAAAGCCATGCGGTCTGCCAGCCCCCCACCGGAATCCGGCACCCGTCCCCGGCGGTCGACCGGCGATCAGGCTCGTCGCGCGGGTCCCGCTCCCACGTTTCCTTTTATGTCTCCTCCGTGTCAATCATGGGACAACCATGAAGGTCGCCGCGTTCAACGGGTCCCCGAAGCGGGACGGCAATACCGCGCGCATGCTCCGCTATGCGCTCGAGGAGCTCGAGGCCGCAGGGGTCGAGACCGAACTCGTTCAGGTCGGGGGCCGACCGCTGCGGGGCTGCCTCGCCTGCATGAAGTGCTTCGAACGCCAGGACCGCCGCTGCGTCAACGACACGGACGCGCTGAACGGTTTCATCGAGATCATGGACAGCGCCGACGGCATCCTGATCGGCTCGCCGACGTACTACGCCGATATCACGAGCGAGACGAAGGCCCTGATCGACAGGGCCGGGTTCGTTGCGGGCGCGAACGGGGGCATGCTCCGCCGCAAGGTCGGTGCCGCCGTCGTCGTGAACCGGCGCGCCGGGGCCATCCACGCCTTCGACAGCATCAACCACCTCTTCCTGATCTCGGAGATGATCGTGATCGGGTCCTCGTACTGGAACGTCGGGATCGGGCTCTCCCCCGGCGACGTCGACACCGATGAAGAAGGTGTCCGGACCATGCGGACCCTCGGCCGGAACATGGCCTCGGCCCTCGAACGGCTCGCCGGCCCGGTGCGGGACTGATGGACGTCGAGGAGTTCGTCCGGCGGGGCCTGCGCTCGGGCGAGGAGCGCGCCCGGATCGAGGCCTCGCTCGCCGAGCACGTCCGCCTGATCAAGGACGTCGACGAGGCGTACGCGGCCGACTTCGCCCGGGCCGCCGTGGACGAGGCATTGTTGACCCACGGCCTTGCGGGCGACCTCTTCGAGACCGCGGCCGCGGGCGTCGGGATGGGCGAGTTCGGCGTGGGCTCGCGCGGTACCGGCGACTTCTTCGCCCACCGGCAGATCGCCCGGATCATCGGAAAGACGACGGCGGACGTCGGCGTGGACCAGATGGACGACGCGGGCGTGGTCTCGATCGGCGACCGGTTCGTCTGCTGCACGGTCGACGGGATGCACTCGCGCCTCTCGGACTTTCCGTTCCTCGCCGGATTCCACGTGACCAGGGCGACGCTCCGCGACGTCTACGTGATGGGCGCGAAGCCGATCCTCCTCTTCTCGGACATTCATGTCGCGGACGATGGCGACGTCGCGAAGATCTTCGAGTACACGGCCGGGATCACGGCCGTCGGCGACTCGGTCGGCGTCCCGCTCGTCTCGGGCTCGACCCTCCGCATCGGCGGCGATATGGTCCTCGGCTCGCGCATGACGGGCTGTGTCGGCACGGTCGGGGTCGCACGGCACCTGACGGCGCGGCGCGGCCTTGCCCCGGGCGACGTCCTGCTCATGACCGAGGGATCGGGCGGCGGCACCATCGCGACGGCCGCGCTCTACTCGGGCCACCCCGACGTCGTGGACCGGACCATCAACCTCCAGTTCCTCTACGCCTGCCAGGCCCTGATCGAGAGCCCGGCGCTCGACACGGTCCACGCCATGACCGACGTCACCAACGGCGGCCTCCGCGGGGACGCGCACGAGATGGCCGCGACCGCGGGCTGCCGGATCGTGGTCGAGGAGGAGGCCGTCCGGCCGCTCGTCGACGACGTGGTCGGGGCCATGCTCGACGAGCTCGGGATCGACCCGCTCGGCGTCTCGCTCGACGCCCTTTTGATCGGCGCTCCGCCGGATGCGATACCGGCGATCGCGGAGGTCATCCGGAAAGCGGGCGTTCGCTGCGCCGAGATCGGCCGCGTCGAGGCCGGCGCCCCGTCGGCGGTGCTCGTCACGGACGGAAAGGAGGCCGACTTCACGCCGCGCTTCCGCGAGGCCGCGTACACGCCGCTCAAGAAAGTCGTCGATCGGCGAACGGGAGACGTCGCGGCCATGCAGGCGAAGGTCGAGGCCGCCGCGCTTGCCGCGATCGAGAAGAAGGAGCGGGTCAAGGCGCGCCTCGCGGCCCGCCGCGGCTGACCCTACCGTCCGCCGTGGGGTTTGCGCCCGCTTGCCACGATATTGTACGCCAGGTACGGCAGGCGCCGCTCCACGATCGGCTCGACCTTCCGCGCGAGCCTGTACACGGGCGGGGCAAGATTCAGGTGCGCGAACGAGCAGCGCCCGACCCGGACGCCGGTGAAACCCGCCCGCGTGAAGAGATCCTCCATCTGGCGCTCGGAGTAATAGCGCTCGCCGAAGCTGCCCATGCCGACCTGCCGGACCCGTGCGAGCTCGGCCAGGGTGTGGATCGCGGGAAGGCCCGCGGTGAAGAAGTTTCGCCCGAGCGTACAGAGCGAGAGCCGTCCGCCGGGTCGGAGCACGCGGAAGGCCTCTCCCAGCATCCGATCGGGGTCGTGGAAGTACGAGAACGCGAGCAGGCTCGAGACCGCGTCGAAGGCGTCGTCGCGGAACGGCAATGCGTCGGCCGTCCCGACGGTCCACTCGGCCGACCCGCACCGGTCCCGGGCGCGCTCGATCATCTTCGGCGAGAGGTCGAGCCCGACCGCCCGGCCGCCGCGCTCGCAATACCGCCGGACGAAGAGGCCCGTCCCGCAGCCGATGTCGAGCAGCCGACCGCCCGGCGGGAGCCCGGCCATCACCTGTTCGGAGATGTGCTCGTGGTACGAGCGGCCCGGCCCCTGGTCGTATCGCCGGTCGTAGATCTCGGCCATCTCGTCGTAATGACGCTGCACCTTCTCCGTCACCGGCACGCCTCCGCGAGCCGCGCGAGCAGGGCGCCGACCTGGATGAACTCGGACGCCCCGCCCGCGAGCTCCGCGTCCGTCTCGGCGAGCGCGATCGCGAGGGCCGGGTCGTTTCTCCCCCGGCGGGCCGCCTTTCGCAGCTCGAGCAGGAACTCGCGCCCGGAGAGGCCGTCGTCGATCAGGAGGGACTCGGCCGTCCGCTGGGCTTCGGCCATGTCGCCACCGTCGAGCGCCTCGAGAACGGCGCGCGCGCTTCGCTCCGCCCCGGTCACCTCGAACGCATCGAACGCGATCGGCGTGCCCGACGTCGCCGCGATCTCGAGGAGCATGATGGCGCGGCGGACGTCGCCGTGTGCCGCGACCGCGATCATCCCGAGCTCCTCGTCGGGGACGGCCTCGATCCCCTCGGCAGCCAGGATCGCGCGGAGGATCTCCGTTACGGCCCCGGTCGAAAGCGGACGGAAGACCACCGGGAGGCAGCGGGATGCGATCGCGGGGATGATCGCCGACTGCCGGGCCGTGATGAAGATGAACCGGCAGGTCCGCGAATACCGCTCCATGGTCCGCCGGAGGGCCTGCTGCATCTCGGCCGGCATGGCGTCCGCCTCGGAGAAGACCATCAGCTTGAACTCGGCGTCGAGCGGCCGGATCGCGGCGTAGGTCCGCACGATCCGCTTCACGTTCACGAGCACGCTCTGGTCCTTGCGGTAGAGGTGCGAGAACCGGTCGTCGGCCTCGAGGTACGTCCGTCCCTCGGCAAAGAGATCACCGGTCGCGATCACGGTCGTATTCTCGTCCGCGTGCTCCCCGTAGAGAGCGTTCGCGAGGCACCGGACAGCGCACATCCGGCCCGAGCCGCCGGGCCCGGCGAGGAGGAGGTGCGGGATCGTCCGTCGCTCTGCGGCAGACCGGAGGAGGGCGACGGCACGGTCCTGGCCCGCGATCCCGCAGAAGGACGCGGGGCGGTATTTCTCAATCCAGAGCACGGTCCAGCCCCCGAACGATCTCACCTATTGCGGCCTGCAAGAGATAATGATTGTCGAGCCCCCGGACGAGGTCGTCCGCCTCCCCGTCCGTCATGCCGGCATACGCAGCCGTGATCAGGGGCAGGGCGCGAGTCAGTTCGTCCACGACCGTCAGGGTCGCGGTCCGCGCCGTGCGCGAGAGCGGGTTGAGGTCGATCGTGACCACCGTCTTCCCCGTCGCACGGAGGGCCTCGCACCGGTCTCCGTCCTCGAGCGGCACGAGCACGAGGTCGGCACGGCCGATCCCGTGCGGGAGGCAGAGGGCTCGATCGTGGGCGAGCGGGAGGAGCCGCTCGGCCTCGCCGCCGAGGACGGTGACGCCGTGCCGCTCGAGGAGGGCCGTGATCTTCTCCATCCGCTCGGGCGTCCGATGAAAGAGGTTCACCTCGACCCCGCACCCGGTCGCCCGCTGAAGCGCGGCGCACTCTTGGGCCGCGAGCGCGGCCGTATTTCCGTTCACGGAGAGGACGGGGGATTCGGCCCGTCGGAGCAGGGCCGCGGCCGTTCGTGCCGCGAGCCGG
>JBDKUZ010000074.1:0-38656 GCA_039679395.1 Methanospirillum sp.
AGACGCCGATCAGCACGGCGAGAAGGTACAGGATGTTCACGTAGAGGATCGGCGTCCCGAGGGAGCCGGCGACGAACGCGACGACCGCGGTGAGAAAGGACCCGTAGAGGGCGAGCTGCTGCGGCTCGCGCCACCAGGTGCTCGCGCGTCCCTCGCTCCGCAGGCGCGAGGCCGTCATCCCCGTCTCGGCGACGGTCCGGACGATCTCCTGGACGCTCGTGACCGCCGGGTCGAAGGCGACCCGCGCCTGCCCCGTGACGGGCGTGATCTCCTGGCCCCGGACCCCGGGAAGCGCGGTCAGCTTCCGGGCGAGGAGGTCGGCGTTGCAGGTGCAGTCCATGCCCTGGATCTGGAGCGTGACCGTCTCCAGATCGGTTCCGTCGACCGGGAGGGTGGCTGTCGGGGCGGGTGCGGCAGCGCCGTCACCTGAGCAGCAGGACGCTGCAGGCGCCGTCGGTGAACAGCACGATGCAGCCTGGGTCTCGGGCGCCGCGCAGCAGGAGGCCACGCTGCGCCGGTCGACCGCGGTCATGATCGCGGCCGCGATCATCGCCTCAGGCACCTCCTCGTGCACCTCAGTGCCGCCCGTCACCGTCCGGCAGCTGCAGGGAGCACCGACGAGATCCCCGCACGACGGGCAGTCCGAGACCGCGGCCGTACCGCCGACCAGATCCTCAACGAGCATGCCGTCGACCAGGACCTCGTTCGAATGCGCGATCTCCTCGGGCGGCAGCTCGGCCTCCCGAAGCTCGAGATCGATTCCCTGCACCGCGAGTACAGGCCGCATCGCCTCGACCGCAGCCCGGACGTTCGTCCCCGTCACTCCGCAGCGCTCGCAGGTCTCGCCCTCGACGGCGAGGTGCCGCCATTCTACAACAAGTGGGGTCATGCTCTATCCACCGCCTCGAGCACGGACTGGATGACCGTCTCGATCTTGGTATACTTGACCTCGGCCCGGCCATCCTTCACGATCCCGAGATCGATGGCCCTGATGTGGACTGCCGGCTCGACGCCGGCCTCGGCCGCCTTCCGGCTGCCGCAGCAGTCCTCGCACCCGTCGAGCGCGACCGCACAGTCGGCGTCGTCGGCCGCGTCTGCGATCGCGGCGGGCCCGGCCTGCGCCCTGATCCATTCGGTCCGCCCGGGCCTACGCATCCGCAGCTGCTGGGCGACAGAAGTTGTAAGCCGGCCGACATTCGAGAGGCCCGAGCAGGTGATCAGCGTGACTGTCATTCCGTCACCCGCCGCAGCCGCTGCCACGCATCATCCGCATCAGGATCGCCATCACCATGCCGGCTCCCGTGACGAGGGGCAGTAGCAAACCGAGGGCAAGCAGAGCCGTTCGCCCGATAGTCAGGCTGATGAGTATGTCGTCCATGTCCATCTCCAACCCTTCTCCGGCGGCGATTCAACATAAGTTGAACGCCATTCCGCAATTTATATCTTGCGATTTCACATAATGTTGAACTCAATGACGACGCTTCCAGCGGAGGTCGACGATCAGCTTGCGCTGATAGGTGGCATCACCGGGCTCATCGTCCGGCTTCCCGGCGCGGAGGCCCTCGCGGCGACCAGCCTGGTACATCACGCGCTGTCGGAGCCGCTTCGCCTGAAGATCGTCCACGCGCTCGCCGTCCAGCCGCTCTGCGTGATCAAGGAGATCGTCGGGATCGCGGACTCGAAGCTCTCGTACCACCTGAACCAGCTCAAGAAGGCAGGCCTGATCGATGGAGAGCAGCAGGGGAGCTGGATCATCTACCATCCTACACCGCTCGAACAGAGGTGCATGGCCTCAGGGTATCCGCCGCTGGAGTAGGCGGAGAGGGTTATCGGGAGGCCGTCGCGTTCGACGCGGGACCGGTGACAGTGAGCCGGAACGGGATGGCAAGGGTACGGCCGTCGGTCCCCGTCGCCCGGACCGTGAACGAGTACGATCCCGGCGGCGCACCGGCATGGGCGATAAGCAACCGCGACGTGAACTGCGGGTCGGGGAGGCCCGCCGGGGGATTGAAACTGATGTAGATGCCGGCCGGCACGTTCTCGGCCCTGAGGTTGACCGGAACATCGTGCTCGAAGAACGGGAGGCCCGGCCGGAGGGACGTGATCCGGACCTCCACGTCGAGCCGTTCGCCCGGGCCGATCGCCCCGCCCGACGGGGTGATGGCGAGCTCGAACTGCCGCTCGCCCGCACCGGTCATGATGCCGATGGCGAGTATGGCCAGGACAACCGCGACGATCCCGAGAAAGAGCAGGGCGAAGAGGAAGACCGAGCGTTGCTGTTTCCGCTCCGTCGAGCCGTCGGCCTCGGACGACGGCGGTGCGGCGGGAGGGGCGGCAGCCATAGTATGAAGTAACGTCCGTGTCCGGGGTAGAAAAACCGCGCGGTTATCCGACGCCCCGGTCGCACGCCGCTTTTTGTGGGCCGACACCGAGCTCGTACCATGGAGATCACGATCCGGCCGGCCGTCCCGGCCGACGCGCCGGCGATCGCGGCGAACAACCGGGCAACGGCAATCGAGACCGAGGAATGGGAGATCGGACCCGATGTAACCCTCGCGGGGGCCAGGGCGATCCTCGACGAGCCGGCCCGCGGCTTCTATCTCGTTGCCGACGCCGACGGCGCCGTCGTCGGTCAGTGTATGGTCACGTACGAGTGGTCGGACTGGCGGAACGGGGAGTTCTGGTGGATCCAATCGGTCTACGTCCGGCCCGATCTTCGCCAGCAGGGAATCTTCGCACGGCTCTATCGAACGGTCGAGGCGCTGGCAGAGGTCCGGCCGGACGTGACCGGCCTGCGGCTCTACGTTGAGAGCGCGAACGTGACGGCGCAGGCCGCGTACGCCCGCCTCGGCATGCGCCGTGCGCCATACGTCCTGCTCGAACGGGACTACGCGCGGGAAGGCGGGGACCGCGACTAGCCCGCATCTCAACCGCATCGCCATCGCGGAGACGTCGAGCTCCGTGGTCCTTAATCGGCGAGGTCGCGGGTTCGGTCGAAGATCGACCGGGCCGACTCATCGGAAAACACGGGGAGGTCGAAGAACTGTCGGCGGGTCGATCGTCCAGCAGGGCACGCCTTTGCCATCAGCTTGATTGCCCTATCGTTCCAAGGGATCTGACAGGGAGACTGAATTGGCCCGGGATACCGTCCTGCCGGCGCTCGCGCTCGCGATGTTCGTGATCGTGATCGATACAACGATCATGAACGTCTCGATCGCGGATCTGATTCGCGACCTCCACACGAACGTCGTCGGGGTCCAGTCCGCGATCACGCTCTATACTCTCGTGATGGCGACCATGATGATCACGGGCGGCAAGATCGGCGATATCAGGGGCAGGCTGCAGACCTTCCGCCTGGGGCTGCTCGTCTTCGCGATGGGCTCGCTCGTGACCACCCTTGCGCCGAGCCTCGGCGTTCTCATCCTCGGGTGGTCCGTGCTCGAGGGGCTCGGTGCCGCGCTCGTGATGCCGTCTTTGCAGACCCTGATCCAGTCGAACTTCCAGGGGATGGAGCGCGCCCTCGCCTACGGCACGATCGGCGGTGTCGCGGCCATCGGCGTGGCCCTCGGCCCGATCATCGGCGGCTGGCTCACCACGGCCTTCACCTGGCGGCTCGCGTTCGCCGGCGAGTTCGCGGTCGTGGCGATCGTGCTCCTGCTCTCCCGTGCGATTGTGGACACCCCCATCGAAGGTCCTCGACCCCGTCTCGATTACCCCGGCACCATTCTATCCGTATTCGGGCTCGGTCTGGTCGTGCTCGGTGTTCTGGTCTCGACGGATTACGGCTGGTGGACGGCGCGGCAGCCCCTCGTGCTCGGCGGGCTCTCGATAGCCCCCTTTGGGCTCTCGGTCGTGCCGTTCATGATCGGCGCGGGGCTGCTCGTCCTCGCCGGGTTCGTCGCCTGGGAAGCCCGAGTCGTGAAGAGGGGTGGAGATCCGCTCGTCCACGTCGACCTCCTCGGCGACCGCCAGCTCCGGGCCGGCCTCGCCGTTCAGGTCAGCCAGAACACGATCACTGGTGGCCTTCTCTTCGTTATGGCCCTCTTCTTCCAGGTCGTGCTCGGCCTCTCGGCGATGGAGACGGGATTCCTCTTCATCCCCCTCTCGGCTCCGCTCTTCGTCGCCTCGTTGACCGCCTCGCGGCTTGCCGGTAGGATCCCGCCGAAACGGATCATCCAGGCGGGTCTTGCGTCGACGGTGGTCGGTCTGCTCATGCTCGCTGCAACCATGCAGCTGGAGGCCCGCGGGCTCGAGTTCGTGGCCGGGCTCGCCGTGGTCGGGCTCGGCGTGGGACTCGTGGCGTCCCAGACCATGAACCTGGTCATCTCGGGTGTGGCGCCGGAGAGGACTGGGGAGACGGCGGCCCTGATGAGCACGGCCTCGAACCTCGGCGCATCGTTCGGGACGGCGTTCCTCGGGACGATGCTGATCACGGGCCTTCTCGCGGGCGGGCTCGGCGGGATCGAAGAGAGCCAGGTCATCCCGAGCGAGATCAAACCGGCGCTCGAGAGTGCCGTGCAGAAGAACGTCGAGTTCGTCAGCGACGCAGAGCTCTCGTCCGAGCTCGCCCGCGTGCCGGCGCCGGCCGCGGAGGATCTGCTCGCGATCAACGCGGTGGCTCGGCTCCAGGGGTTGCGCCTCGCGCTGGTTGCCTGTGCCCTCGTCGCCCTGCTCGGCCTGCTCATGACGATCAGGCTCCCCGGCGGGACGATCGCGCTCGGCGAGAGCTGAACCGGCAGGGTTCGCCAGCCGTGGCGGAAGAGGCGGCCAGAAAAAGTATCGTCCGGCCGCCGATGAGAGCAGCGGGCCTGCGCCGCCCACGACCGGTGCGTGCGGTCCCGGGGCCGATGGAGAGGGTGATGCCCGGCGCCGGGTGGTGCCCGGGTCATCCATTAGTTATCGGCGATCCGATTTATTGAATCACGAGGTTCAATGAACCTGATTGCCTGTTGCGTGGCGAACCCTTATTCCATCCCGAACCGGATCTCTGTCTGCGCATGAAGACCCCGTTTCACGTCATGCTCATCCCGACGCTCCGCTGCCCGGCCAGATGCGCCTACTGCTGGTCGAGCGAGCATCAGGGGCGGATGATGGACCTCGAGACGGTCCGGGCCGCGACCGACTGGATCGCGTCGCTGAATGACAACCCGGTCACAGTCACGTTCCACGGCGGCGAGCCCCTCCTGGCCGGATCCGAGTTCTACGAGGCCGCGCTCCCGATGATCGAGGAAGGGCTCGCTCCCCGGACGGTCGCATTCGCGATGCAGTCGAACCTCTGGCTCCTCGACGACCGGCTCGCCGCCGTGCTCGCGGCCCACAACGTCCCGGTCGGAACGAGCCTCGACGGACCTCCCGCGCTGAACGACGCCCAGCGGGGAACCGGCTACTTCGAGCGGACCCGGGCCGGGATGGAGATCGCAGCCGGGCACGGGGTCCGGGTTAGCGTGATCTGCACCTTCACCGCCGACTCGGTGAAGGAGCGGGACGCAATCGTCCGGTTCTTCCTCGAGAACGGTTACGTGATGAAGCTCCACCCTGCCCTTCCGTCGCTCCGCGACGATCGGCCCGACGCGTATGCGCTCGCTCCGGAAGAGTACGGCGAACTTCTGGTCTACCTGCTCGACCAGTACCTCGCTCACCTCGGCCGTCTCCGGATCATGAACATCGACGACCTCGTCAAGTCGGTCTTCGTCCGACGCGGCACGGTCTGCACCTTCGCCGACTGCCTGGGCTCGACCTACGCGATCGGCCCCGACGGCGGGATCTACCCGTGTTACCGCTTCGTCGGTATGGACGAGTGGCGCATGGGCGACGTCCGCGACAAGCCAACGCCGGCCGATCTTGAGGCGACGCCCGCATGGCGGCGCCTCGCCGCGTTCCGCGAGTATGTCGACGAGCACTGCAAGGGCTGCCGGCATATCCGGTACTGCCGCGGCGGCTGCCCGTACAACGCGCTCGCCCCGACCGGCGGCGAGGTCGCGGGCGTCGACCCCCACTGCGTCGCGTACAGGCGGATCTACGACGAGATCGCGGACCGGCTCAACGCCGAGATGTTCGGCGACGGCGGCATGGAGGCCCTGCTCGCGGGCCGGAGCCGGAGCGATAAGCCGGGGATCATGGCCCTGATGCAGCGGATGGTCTCGAGGTAGACATAAATAGCCGGCCCGCCTCACCGCGATCCATGGCGCGCTGGCGCTGCACGGTCTGCGGCTACATCTACGACGAGACGGCGGGAGAACCGTCCACGGGGACGGCGCCGGGGACACCGTTCGCGGCCCTTCCCGACACCTGGCGCTGCCCGGTCTGCGGCGCGGCAAAAGACGCCTTCGTGCAGGTGGACGAGACGAGCGGGACCGGCGAGCGGACGGACGCGGACCTGGTCATGGCCGAGCTTGCTGCGTTCGGCGTCCGGTACGTCTTCGGCATCCCCGGCACCTCCTCGCTCGGGCTCGTGGACGCCGTCCGCCGCACCCCCGCCCTCGAGTACGTCGTGGTCCGGCACGAGGGGAACGGCGCGATGGCCGCGTCGGCCTATTACAAGTTGACGGGGGTGCCGGCAGCCTGCCTGACCATCGGCGGGCCGGGTGCGACGAACCTCGCGACAGGCCTGTACGACGCGAAGGAGGATCATGCGGCCGTGATCGCACTCGCGGGCCAGGTCGAGTTCCAGTACGCCGGCCCCGGGGGATTTCAGGAGATCGACCAGGACGCCTTCTTCCGCCCGATCGCGGTCTACAACGCGACCATCCACGATCAGGCGAAGGCGGTCCAGATCGTGACCGCAGCCGTCAAGCACGCCCTGATCGACCACGGCGTCGCGCAGCTCTCGGTCCCGAACAACGTCCAGAAGCTCGCGTTCGACGCCCCGTACTGCTCGGGCGCGTCCTGCCTGCCCGAGACCGCCATCGCGCCGCCCGCGGCGGCCCTCGACCGGGCTGTCGAGGCGCTCGCCAAGGCCGAGCGGCCGGTCATTCTGGCCGGCTGGGGCGCGTACACACACGGCGCGTTCGTCCAGGCGCTGGCGAAACGGCTCTCGGCCCCGGTCCTGACCACGTTCCGTGCGAAGGGCTGCCTGCCCGAGAAGGCCGAGCTCGTGGTCGGGGTCCTCGGCAACCTCGGCCCGCCCGAGGCCCGGAAGTACGCGGAGGAGGCCGACCTCCTCCTCACGCTCGGCGTCGGGTTCTCGAAGATGACGAACGTGCCCCTCGACGTGCCGATCGTCCAGGTCGACCTCGACCCGCTCAGGCTCGGGAAGACGCCGCAGACGATCGGGCTCTGGGGCGACTGCGGCGTCGTGCTGCCGCGCCTCCTCGAGCGGGTCCCCGAACGGCGCGACGAGGCGCGCGAGAGAGCGATCGCGGAGGGCAAGGCGCGCTGGGCGGCGCAGCTCTCGTCCGAGGCCGGAACCGGCGAGACTCCGCTCCGGCCGCCGTTCATCATGCAGGTGCTCTCGGAGGGGCTGCCGGCGGACGCCGTGATCGGCCTCGACGTCGGCGAGAATGGCTGGTGGTTCGGGCGGAACTTCGTGAGTCGGGGCCAGCGCTTCGCGATGTCGGGGTACCTCGCGACCATGGGCTTCGGCTTTCCGGCCACGATCGCGGCGAAGCTCGCCTTCCCCGATCGCCCCGCGGTCTGTATCACCGGCGACGGCGGGTTCGTGATGGCCATGGGCGAGCTCGTGACCGCGGTCCGGCGCGACCTGGCCATGACGATCTGTGTCCTCAATAACCACCAGTACGGGATGATCCAGCAGGAGCAGGCGATGGAGAACTACCCGAACTTCGGCACGGACCTCGTGAACCCGGACTTCGCCGCGTACGCCCGGGCCAGCGGCGCCGACGGCGTGCGGGTCACCGAGCCCGCGGCCCTCCGGCCCGCGCTGGAGCGTGCGCTCGCCGCGGACCGGGTCGTGCTCCTCGACATCGAGACGGACCCGCGGCGGTTCCTGTGACCGACCCCGTCACGGTCTCGGGCCTGGTCGCCGCGCATCGCTGCCCGCTCCGGTACTGGCACGAGCTCCAGCGGCCGCCGAGCGAATCGGCCTGGTACGCGATCGCGAAGCAGATCGCGGCCCACCTCGGCGCCGAGCTCGACCCCGACCTGATCTGGGACGAGGTGACGACCGTACTGCCCGGCGTCGTGTCGAAGGATAGGGCTCTGCTCGAGGCGTGGGTCGCGGCCTGCCGTGGGACACGCTGGCCCCGGCTCGACCTCCGCGACCGCACGGTCCGATCCGAACGGCTCGGGCTCGTGGGCCAGGTGGACTGGGTCGCGCCCGACCTCGGGTCCTGTGCAATCGTTCGGGCGAGCGCGGCACCGTCGTTCGGCGTCACGTCCGCCGACAGGGTCCGCGCGGCCGCGTACGCGCTCTGCCTCGAGGAGGAGCGGGGCCGACCGTTCGACCATGTCGCCCTGATCTACATCCCGTCCGGCGCGCTCCGGCGATACTCCCCCCAGCCCCGTGACAGGCGGGCCGTGCTCCGGGCGCTCGCGGCGGCGCGGCGCGTGCAGGAGGGGCGGGTTCCCCCGAAACCCCACGAGGCCCCGTGCGACCGCTGCCCTCACGAAAAGACCTGCGGCGCGGGGGCCCGGAGCGGCGCGGCGATCCTCTAGGCGGACTCGAGAAGCGTCCGCGAGCGGATATACTCCCCAACCGGCTCGCGGCAGGTTCCGACAACGAGCCAGCGCTCGTCGCCATGCTCCTCGAGGACACCCGCGGCCTCGATCACCTCGCCCGCGAGCGCCTGTCCCGAGTACGTGTGCGTGAACGAGAGCACGCGGGCGACCTCCGGGTGATCGAGCTCGTACACGGCCGGGACGTCGTAAGCGAGCATGGCATCCGTGACCGTGGCCTCGAGCGCGGCCTTCCCGAGGACCCGGCCCTTCGGCACCGGCCGCGGATCGATTGCCCGATAGTCGCGGGTGAAGAGGAGGTCGAAGTACGTCCCCTCGATCTCGCCGCGGTTCCACTTCCGCGCCTCGTGCAGCCGGAACTCCTCGTATGTGAGCTCGGGTCGGCGCTTCGCGTAGACCCGGTGCCAGAGTTCCTCCGAGAGGTCGTCCACGAGCCCCTCGCGGATCGCCTGCCCCAGGCGCGCCCGCGCCCGGTCGAAGGCCGCGCCGTAGACCACGAGGTCGATGTCCGAGCCCGGCCCCTCGAGCCCGACGAGGAGCGAGCCCGTGCAGCCGGCCGTCCCCGGCGCGAGTTCGAGCGCATGTGCAAGCCGCCCGACCCGCTCGTCGCGGGCGAGGACGGCGGAAAAGACCTGTTCGGGTTTGTGGACGGCGGCGATCTCGTCGAGCGGGACCCGGTGGAGGAGGTCGAGACAGTGCGGTCTCTCGGCCGCGACGCGCGCATAGGCCTCGGCGAAGTCGAGCTTGCGATAGCGGACGCCTGTGGACCGGCGGACCCGGTCGCCGGCGGGGTCGGGGACGTATCGGAGGACGCACCCTGCCCGCTCGGCGTTGTCGTACGCGGCGACCGCGTAGAGCCAGCCGTCCGTGTCCTCGACGAAGTCCCGCAGGCGCAGCGGCGGGTTCATCGCCCGCGGAGGAACGCGACTGCGTCCTCGACCCCGATCCCCGGCCGGGTGATAGTCCGGTTCACCAGGTCGACCACGGTCGAGGGCGTGCCGGGCAGGCGCCCTCCGTCGATCGTGAAGTCGCGGTAACAGTGGACGTCGTTGATGGTGGCCGGCTCGGGCGCCCCGTGGGTGTTCGCCGAGGTCGCCGTGATCGGCGCATCGAAGCGGGTCACGAGCTCGACCGCGATCGGGTGCGCCGGGATCCGGATCCCGATGAGGCCGGTCCCGCAGTGGAGCTGGCAGGGGAGAATCTGCCGGGCCTCGACAAGGACTGTGAACGGCCCCGGCAGGAACCGGTCGACGAACTCCTCGGCGAGGGGGTTCAGTCGCGCGACCGTGGTCAGCATCTCGACATCGGCGACCGCGATCGAGATCGGCTCCGAGAACGGGCGGTGCTTCGAGTCGTAGACCGAGCGGATCGCCTCGTCCGAGAGGGCGTCCGCCCCCAGGCCGTAGACGGTCTCAGTCGGGTAGACCACGAGCCCGTCGTGGTTGAGGACCTGGACGGCCCTCGCGATCTGGTCCATTCAGAACCGCCTCCCGCGTACGCGCTCGATATCGAACCTCGCCCTGCTCGAAACGTGCATCACGGCGAAGACGCCGGCCTGGATCGGGTCGGTCACGACGAGGTCGGCGTGGTCCGGAACCGAGCCGGCCATGTTCAGCGCGATCACGGGGATGCCGGCCTCGCGGACCCGGTCGACGGCCACCGAGACCTCGCCGCCCATGAGCGATCCCGCGAGCACCAGGATCGAGGCCCGGGGCAGTCGGGCGACGGCGTCGACCGCGATCCCGAGGGTGTCCTCGCCCACGAGCGGGATCGTGTCGACCGAGATCCGCTCGCCGCGGATGTTGTGTCGGTCGGCCTCGTTCACGGCCCCGAGCGCGACCTGGGCCACCTGCGCCCCGCCGCCGATGATGATCACGCGGGAGCCGTAGATGATCGAGAACGGGTCGCACGATGTCGCGGATCTGACGAACGGAAGTCGGCAGAGGTCGGCGATCAGCTCGCCGGGGTCGGCCGCGTCCTCGTACTCGAAGTAGAGCTCGCCCATGCCGGCGAGCGGTCCCGTCTCGAAGGTCTCCTGGTGGTTCATCAGGATGTTCGCGCCATGGTCTGCCACGACCGCCGCGATGTCGCGGAGCACCCCCTTCCGGTTCTCCGCGATCAGCCGGATGGCATGGAGCGGTGCGTCACCGTCGGTCATTTCAGGATCTGGTGGACACGGATCGGCATTCAGGCTTGTGGTGGAGGAAAAGGGGGAAGCTCAGGCCGGCGCCGGGGCGCTGTCGTAGATCAGGGTCACGTACCGGGCTGTGAAGATCGAGAACGCCGGGGTGAGCGCGAGGAAGAGCAGGAACCCGAGACCGAGCGTCAGCACGCCCAGGATGACCAGCACGACGACGACCGCGAAGAGGACGAGGTAGAGGACGATCAGAGCGAGGATGTAGGAGCCCCAGCCGATCCGTCCGATGTGCGCGAGGATCGCGGAGATATTGAATGCCTCGCCGAACGAGTCCGCCCGCGCGAACCGGACCGAGGCCATCATCGAGATGAGCGAGATCGCGATCGAGAGGACGATCTGGACCAGGGCAAGCACGAGTGCCATCGCGATGGCCGCCCCCGCGATCCCGCCGTTCATCGTTCCCCCCTCTCCGGAGACGACGTTGAACGGGAGCAGGATAGCCAGATTGATCGCGATCGAGACGATGATGATCGGGATCGCGTAGACCAGCTGCACGACGAAAAGCTTGATTCCGTCGATGAAGACCGCGACCCAGTCCTGCGGGTCGGGCGGTGTCTGCTCGCCGCGGTAGATCCTGAGCGTGTACCCGAGGATGATGGGAAAGATGATCGTGCCGACGAGCAGGATTAGCCAGCGTATCCACTTTCCGACGAGCGACTCCTTCGTGTACTCGAAGGCGTCGCCGAGCATTGTGCCGATTTCCATTGGAGTCGAACCTCAACAGATACTCCACGACTGAGCATTTCAGGATGACGAAACCCGTTCGTGGGGGATCGGGAAAAAGAGAGGGTTCAGGCCGGTGCCGGGGCACTGTCGTAGAGCAGCGTGATGTACCGGGCCGCGAAGATCGAGATTCCCGGGCCGATCAGGAGCGAGATGAGCCAGCCGAGGATGGGAATGAGCCCCAGGATGAACGAGATGGCGGAGAGAACGATCATCAACACGATCAGGGCGAGAATGTAGGAGCCCCAGCCGATCCGTCCGATATGCGCGAGGATCGCGGAGATATTGAATGCCTCGCCGAACGAGTCCGTCCGGGCGAACCGGACCGCCCCCATCGTGGCGAAGATCGCGACGAGGAGTATGACGACGAGCAGGACCGGGATCCCGATCAGCATGGTGCCGATACCTGCGGCCGTAGCCGCGTTCGAGCCCGACGCCATCAACGCGACGGCGCCGCCGAAGAAGACGACCCCGACGATGATGACCGGGATCGCGTAGACCAGCTCCACGACGAAGAGCTTGATTCCGTCGATGAAGACGCCGATCCAGTCCTGCGGGTCGGGCGGCGTCCGCTCGCCGCGGTAGATCCTGAGCGTGTACCCGAGGATGATGGGAAAGATGATCGTGCCGACGAGCAGGATCAGCCAGCGCATCCACTTGTCGACGAGCGCCTCCTTCATATACTCGAAGGCGTCGCGGAGCATTGTGCCGATTTCCATTGGAGTGGAACCTCAGCAGATACTCAACGACTGAGCATTTCAGGATGACGAAACCCGGTCGTGGGGGATCGGGAAAAGAGAGGGTTCAGGCCGGTGCCGGGGCGCTGTCGTAGAGCTGCGTCATGTACCGGGCCGCATAGATCGAGATGGCCGGGCCGATCACGATCGAGATGATCCAGCCGATGATCGGGATGATCCCCAAGACGAATGAGATCACTCCGATGATGACCATCAGCACGATCAGGGCGAGGATGTAGTGACCCCAGCCGATCCGGCCGATGTGCGCGAGGATGGCCGAGAAGTTGAAGGCCTCGCCGAACGAGTCCGTCCGGGCGAACCGGACCGCTCCCATCGTGGCGAAGAGCGCGACCACGATTGCGACGATGATCAGGATCGGGATCCCGATCAGCATGGTGCCGATGCCGGCAGCCGTGGCAGCATTCGAGCCCGATGTCATCAGGGCAATGGCTCCGCCAAAGAAGATGAGCAACACGATGATGACCGGGATCGCCCAGATCAGCTCCACGACGAAGAGCTTGATTCCGTCGACGAAGACCCCGACCCAGTCGCGTGGGTCCGGCGGCCGGGGCTCCCCCCGGTAGACCCTGAGCGTGTACCCGAGGATGATGGGGAAGATGATAGTGCCGATGAGCAGGATCAGCCAGCGCATCCATTTGCCGACGAGCGCCTCCTGGGTGTAGTCCAGAGCATCGCCGAGCATTGTGCCGATATCCATTGAGAGCTACCTCACCAGATCCTTGACTACAAAGTATTTATAGAATGACTGTTGGCATCGGCGTGCTGGGAGGAGGTATCGACCGAGACAGACTGCAGAACTCTCCGCCTCGCGCTCCCCATTTATCCCTCCGAACGCCATACTCGTGCTGATGAACGGCCCGGACGACCTCGAGTCGCGTGCGGACGAGATCCGCCGGCGGCTCGCCGGACACGGGCTCTCCTCGGCCGAGCCCCGCCCGATCGAGCACGGCCTCCAGTTCCGTGTCGGGGATCAGGGCGTGGTCCGGCTCTACGCCCGGAAAGACGGCTCGGTCACGGTCGATGCCTCGCAGCTCCGCGACCCGACGGTCCGCCTCCGCATCCAGGGGTTCGCGGCCGACGCGGCGGGGGAGTCGACCGAGCCGGTGCTCCGGCTCTGGCCGCAGATCGGCGCGGACGAGTCGGGCAAGGGCGACTACTTCGGCCCCCTCGTCGCGGCCGCGGTCCGGGTCGATGCGTTCGAGGCTGCGGGTCTCGCGGCCCGCGGCGTACGCGACTCGAAGGCGGTCCCCGACGATGAGGTGGTCCGGCTCGCGGCGATGATCGAGGAGGAGTGCGCGACCGCGATCGAGGTGCTGATGCCGGCGGCGTACAACGAGCGGTACGCGGCGCTCTCGGCCCGCGGCCGGAACCTGAACGACCTGCTCGCCGAACTCCACGCAGCCGCGATCGGCCGGCTGGTCGCGGAAGGTCCGGTTGGAGTCGTGATCGTGGACCAGTTCTCGGCATCGGCCCGGATCGACGCGGTCCTCACGACCTGTTGTCCCGGGATACCCGTCGTGACCGAATGCGGGGCCGAGGGTCGGGTCGCCGTCGCGGCCGCCTCGTGTGTGGCCAGGGCCGGGTTCCTCGCGGGGCTGGCCGAGCTCTCGGACGAGATCGGCCTCCGATTGCCGAAGGGGGGGTCGTCGCCGGGGCTGGTGCGGGCCGCGCAGGCGGTCGTGGACCGTGGCGGGGCCGAAGCGCTCGAGCGGGTGGCGAAGGTCCACTTCCGGACCACCGCGCGCATTAGGAAGGGATGATATACCTGGCTGACGAGAGTCATCCGGGAGATTGAGAATGGACCGGTTCGAGACCTTCATGACCGGGTACCGCGAACTCGGACACGGGGCCCGCGCCGACAGTCTCGCGGACCTCGCGCCAGAGTGCTGCTGTCCCGAGTGCCCGACGTACAACGACTGCACGGAGGGGGCCGGCGAGCGGCTCTACTGCCTCGTCGGCCGCTCCTTCGGCTGCGTGACCGAGGACCTCGGGTGCGTCTGCCCTGACTGTGCAATCCACCGCGAACTCGGTCTGCGGCACAAGGACTACTGCCTCAAGGGGCCTGAGGCGGGGCAACGGTACGAGCACTCCCTGCCATGACCGCCGAGGAGCGGTGGGACCATCGGATGGGCGAGTGGGAGCGCCGGCATCGCCCGCTCTCGCACCTCGTCGGCCTGGTCGTCTACCTGATCGTCCTCGGCATCCTCAACCTGGTCGCGAACGCCTACCCGGACTCGATCTGGCACGGGCTCATCGGGTTCCTGAACGCGACCGTCTGGGTCGTGGTCGTGCTCGCCGGGATCAACCTCCTGGCAGACCTCGTCCTCGACCTCCCGTTTCCGACGAGTCTGCCGGGGCCGCTCCTCCGGGCCGTTGCGGCCGCCGCGACCGCCTGGTACGTCGTCCAGCTCCTCCTCGAGGTCGACCGGCTCTTCGGCCTCGGGATCTTCCTCGCCCTCGCGCCGCTCGCGGTCCTGCTCTACGCCGCCATCTTCCTGCTCGTCCTCGTGGGCGAGACCATTCGGCTCGTCACGGGCCAAAGGCGATCGGGCTGAGCCCGGTCGCGCCATCAGGGCGCCGGACCGCGGCCACGGCCAGTTCGAGGAGCACGGCCTCTGCCGTTGCGAAGACCTGCGCCTCGCCGCGCAGGCAGCCGACCGCAGTTGCCCCCTCCCGGCCCGTCGCTCCATGGAGATGCAGCACGGGCACCCCTTCCTCGCGAACGACCGTCCCAATCCCGAGCACCTCGCGGCCGTCGAAGAACGCCGTCGGGATCGGGACCGGCGGCAGTTCCAGCGCCTCGGGCCCCTGTACAAGTCGGCCCCGTTCGAGAGCCCCGAGAAGGAGCACGAGCCCGACCTTCACTGCTTCCCGTTCGGCCACGGTCGTGATCGCAGCGAGAAGGTCTTCGCCGTGGTCGATCCGGATCATGAAGACCCGCCCGATTGTACCGGTCTCGTACTCCATCAGTCCGCGCTCCCGG
Source organism: Methanospirillum sp. (assembly GCA_039679395.1). Classification (GTDB taxonomy): domain Archaea; phylum Halobacteriota; class Methanomicrobia; order Methanomicrobiales; family Methanospirillaceae; genus UBA288. The sequence continues at coordinate 15,296 of JBDKUZ010000074.1, forward strand.
GAGCGGGCCGAAAGAGCACCTTATCGACCCGGTTGCCATCCATGTCCACGACCTCGAAGTCGTTACCGCCCCAGTCGAACCGGTCGCCCGTGACCGGGGTGCGCTCGAGATGCATCATCACAAACCCCCCGACGGTCTGGTAGTACCCGCGCTCCTCGTCGGGGAGCGGCGGCAACTCGAAGCGGTCGCGGAACTCCTCGACCGGCATGAGCCCGTCGACGAGCCAGGAGCCGTCGGGCCGCTCAACCGCCTCGGGCTCCTCGTCGCGGACGTCGGGCAGGGCGCCCACGATCGACTCGAGCAGGTCGTGGAGGGTCAGCAGCCCCTCGATCGAGCCGTACTCGTCGGTCACTAGGGCCACATGGGACGCGGCCTCGCGGAACTGCTCCATCACCTTCAGGGCCGGCAGGGCCTCGGGCAGGTACAGCGGCTCGAAGAGGACGCTCTCGAGGTCGGGCTGGGTCCCGACCGGCGTCTTCGACCAGAGCGCCCGGACCGAGATCATCCCCTCGACTTGGTCGAGGCTTCCGCGGTAGACAGGGAAGTACGAGTGGCCGGCCTCGCGCATCCGGGTAAGGTTCTCCTCGAGCGAGTCCTCGAGGTCGACCCCGACGATCTCGTGCCGCGGGGTCATGAGCGAGGCCACGCGCCGGTCCGAGAGGCGGAAGACCCGGTCCACGAGCTCCTGCTCCTCCTCGTCGAAGACCCCGGCGGACGTCCCCTCCTCGAGCATCAGCCGGACCTCTTCCTCGGTCACCGGCGACTCGGACGGCTCCTTCGCGCCGACCACCCGGAGCACGAGGTCGGTCGAGACCGAGAGGAGGGCGACTGCCGGAGCCACGATGACCGAGAGGATCTGCATGGGCCGGGCGACGCGGACCGCGAGCAGCTCGGCGTTCGCGAGGGCGATCCGCTTCGGCGCAATCTCACCGATGACGAGGGTAAAGTACGTGATCACAAGCACGATGGCGGCAAACGCAATCGTGGACGCGTACGGCGCGAGGGCGGGGATCCTGGCAATGTAGACTGCAAGGCCCGATGCGAAGACTGCTCCGCCAAAGGCCCCGGAGACGATCCCGATCAGTGTGATCCCGATCTGGACGGTGGATAGCAACCGGTTCGGCTCGGCCGCGAGCTCGAGTGCGGTTCCCGCCCGGCTGTCACCGTTCTCGGCGAGGCTCTGGAGCCGGTGGCGGCGAGCCGAGACGATCGCGAACTCAGCCATGGAGAAGAGGCCCTGGGCGAGGATCAGGAGACCGATGACAGCGGCATCGAAGAGTCCGGCCATGGCTACGCCCTCCCGCGCTTCGCCGTCACAGTGGGAGTGAAATGGACGTCTCCGCTAATAAGGTTTCCAGAAAAGAGGAGGGATCAGCGCGGCGGTTCGCCGGCGCCGGTCCAGTACGGGGTGTACCCGTAGTGGGTGTAGACGTTCGAGAGCCAGTTCGTGTCGGCCGTGGTCGGGTAGTGGTCCTTGTCGAAGCCGGGTGCAGTCTTGAGGGTCTCCTCGTCGAGGTCGAGCACGAACTGCCGCTCATCGGATCTGGCCATCAGGGCCTCCCAGGGGATCGCGAAGAGTTTGTCGCCCATGCCGAGGAAGCCGCCGTAGGCGAGGACCGCGTACGCGATCCGGCCGGTCGTGACGTCGATCATCAACTCGCTGATCTTGCCCAGGTCGTCGCCCTTCAGGTTCCTGACGGCGCTCCCGACGATCGTGCCCGATCGCATCACGCGCGGGGCGCCGCGGGCGGCAGCTTCTGCTCTCATCAGATCTGGATTTCGCATAGCCATCACTCGGGCGCTCCGTTCGCGGTCCGCCTATATGAAAGTATGGCCCTGTAGGTTTCGGTAGATCCTACCGTTTCTTCCACTCGCCTGTCTTCTCGTCCTTCGCGTACTCCTTCTCGACCGCGGACCACGCCACGGCGTGGGCCGTCTCCTCCCGGGTTCCGCCGAGCTTCCGTTCCTTTGGCTCGCGGTATTCGTCCCAGGCGTTGTTGAACGCGGCCCGGTAGATCTCCTGGGCGTGCTCGGGCAGGACGTTCCGAACCCGCTCGGGCAGGTCCTCGATGGCCTTGTAGGGCATGGCATGGCCTCTGCCGTTCAGGTACATACGTCTTCCGCTCGCGCGATTCCACGTCGATCACGGTGGAGGGCGCGTCGCGCCGGCTCCGCAGCCTCGATCCGGATAACGGCCGAGGAGTTTGCGCGAAGTGACCCGCTCGACGGGACTCGGGCAAACCGGATCCGTACCATGACCGGAACATTCTCTCGACAGTCCGTCGGGGATCCAATGGGACATATAATACCGAAAGGCTCATCTAACCTGCGCCGCAGTAAGCCCCTGGAAGCACCATGCCTGCCAGCAACCAGAAGAACAAGCAGCTCGACTCGTTCCGCGAGGACCCACGCGGCACGACCCTCTCGACCGACCAGGGCGTCCCGATCCCCGATACGAACACCACTCTTAAAGCCGGCGAGCGCGGCCCCGACCTCCTCGAGGACTTTCATTTCCGCGAGAGAATCACTCACTTCGACCACGAGCCGATCCCCGAGCGGGTCGTCCACGCCCGGGGCTCGGCAGCGCACGGCTACTTCGAGTGCACCCGGGCCATGGGGGAGTTCACGAAGGCGAAGTTCCTCGCCGAGGCCGGAAAGCGGACCCCGGTCTTCGTCCGGTTCAGCCAGGTGGTCGGGAGCAAGGGTTCGGCCGATACGGTCCGGGACGTCCGGGGCTTCGCGACCAAGTTCTACACCGAGGACGGCAACTACGACCTCGTCGGGAACAACATCCCGGTCTTCTTCATCCAGGACGCGATCAAGTTCCCCGACCTCGTCCACGCCATCAAGCCCGAGCAGGACAACCACATGCCCCAGGCCTCGTCGGCGCACGACACCTTCTGGGACTTCATCTCCCTGATGCCCGAGTCGACGCACATGATCCTCTGGCTGATGTCGGACCGTGCGATCGTCCGGTCGTACCGAATGATGGAGGGGTTCGGGGTCAACACCTACCGGTTCGTGAACGAGGCGGGGAAGGCGTTCTTCGTCAAGTTCCACTGGAAGCCGGCACTCGGTATCCACTCGCTCGTCTGGGACGAGGCGCAGAAGCTCGGCGGCAGGGATCCCGACTGGCTCCGCCGCGACCTCTGGGAGGCGATCGAGCTCGGTGACTACCCGACCTTCGAGTTCGGGGTTCAGCTCATCCCCGAGGGCGAAGAGGACAGGTACGAGTTCGATGTCCTGGATGCAACCAAGATCTGGCCCGAGGAAGAGGTACCGGTCCAGCTCTGCGGCAGGCTCGTGCTCGACCGGAATCCCGACAACTTCTTTGCCGAGACCGAGCAGGTCGCGTTCTGCCCGGGCAACCTGGTGCCTGGGGTCGACGTCTCGGAGGACCCGCTCCTCCAGGGCCGGCTCTTCTCGTACATCGATACCCAGATCAGCCGGCTCGGCGGCCCGAACTTCACCGAGATTCCGATCAACCGGCCGCTCGCGCCGGTCCACAACTACAACCGCGACGCGATGCACCGGCAGACGATCAACACGGGCAAGGCGAACTACTTCCCGAACTCTCTCGGCGACGGCAACCCCGCACCGGCCGATCCCGCTCGTGGTTTCGTCTCGCACCCGGTGCCCGTGACCGGGACCAAGATCCGGGCGCGCGGCCCGAAGTTCGCCGACCACTTCACCCAGGCAGCGCTCTTCTGGAACTCGATGTCCGAACCGGAACTGCGGCACATCATCCGGGCCTTCCACTTCGAGCTCGGGAAGGTCACGTCGCCCGTCGTCCGGCAGAGGATGGTCGACCTGCTCGGAAATGTCTCGGGCGAGCTCGCTGCGATCGTCGCGGAGGGGATCAACTGCACGCCCCCTCTCGAGCAGAAGCCCCCGACCTCGTCGAAGGCTTCCACCGCGCTCAGCCAGGAGTGCACGGTCAGAGACACGGTCGCCTCCCGTCGGATCGCGGTCCTCGCCGCGGACGGGTTCGACTACGATGCCCTCGACCGGGTCCGGCTCGCCCTCCAGGAAGCGGGGGCCCATGCAAAGGTGATCGGGCCCGCGGGCAAAGCCCTGGTCGCGTCCGACGGGCGCGAGCTCGTGCCCGACTTTACCCTTCTTACGGCCTCCTCGGTCCAGTTCGATGCGACCCTCGTTGCCGACGGCGAGGCGTCGGTCGAAGGCCTCGCCAGGGTCGGTGCGGCCATCCACTGGGTCAACGAGACCTATGCCCACTGCAAGGCGCTCGGCGGACTCGGGGCCGGGGCCGCGCTCCTCTCGGCCGGCGACTTTCCCGAGGCCGAGTTCGAGGGCGACGGGGTGCGAAGCAGGCTCGGGGTCGTGACCGCGCCTCCCGATGCCTTCGACGAGTTTATGGCCGGGTTTTTAGAGGCGGTCGCAGCCCACCGGCACTGGGACCGCGACGGGTCGGCGTTCGGTGTGCCGGCGTAACCTCCCTTTTCAGCTCTGGAGCCGGAACCCGCGGGAGGCCGGGCCAGCGCACCGGTCCGGGAAGCTGCCATGTCGTGCGGTCGTGAAGGGCGACGCCTCGCAGCGCCCGTCTCGATGGGAATTCGAGAGAGACTCTCCGGATTCGAACCCATTATCCCCTCGCCCCGCACACCGAGAGGCGATGGCAGACGACGATTACGTCCACGCGACATGCCACGCCTGCGAGGGGGCGGGCTGTACGTACTGCGATTCACGGGGCTGGGTCGAGGTCAGGCCGCCGGCAACGCCGTGCTCTCGTTGCGGGGGCGACTGCTGTATCTACTGCGGGTACACGGGCTGGGCCGGCCTCCGGCCGAAGTACAGCGACGATGAGGCCGCCGGAGTCCGGCGGTGCGATCAGTCCGGGTGCTGCGACTGACCGGGCCGCCCCGGGCACGATCGCCTTGATACGCGCCTACGTCGAGATCAGATCCATGCCCGTCGTCACGATCCAGATGGCCGCCGGCCGCACGCTCGAGCAGAAGCGCCGCGTCGTCGAGGAGTTCACGGCCACGCTCGTCTCCGTCATGAAGGTCGACCCCGCCGACGTCACGATCTTGGTCCACGAACTGCCGCGCGAGAGCATCGCCAAGGCCGGAACGCTCCTCTCCGAGCGGTAACGGTCGCGCCCGCCGCGAGGTCTATCCCGTCCGCCGGCCCGTCAGCGAGACCGGGTCGAACCGGACCACGACCGTGGCGGCGAGGGCCGCGTCGGGGTATCCGTCGGGGACCGTCCCCGCGTACTTCAGCGCAAACGCATCGAGGGCGGAGCGCTGTTCGTCCGGGTCCGCGATCACGACGCAACGCCCGGTCCCGGAGACCGAGTTCGCGCGCATGCCCGTGGCGCAGGCCGTCTCGCCCGGCACCACAGCTGCATGTGACACCGCCGTGAAGCCGGCGCGGGGATCGGTCCGGAGGAGGTCGAGCTTTCGCCCGGCCGTCGCCATGTGGAGATAGATTCCATCGCCCGCGACGGCGACGCAGAGCGGAACCGTGTACGGCGCCCCGCCGTCGTTCAGGGCGAGCACGAGGTACGGTGCCTCGTCGAGCACGGCCCGGCACCAGACGGGATCCATCACCTCTTTCTCGGCTCGGCGCATTCTCGTCACGCCCATCGCGTACGCACTGACTACACCTTGAAGGTATCGCAGACCCAATATATGAGAGGAGCATGACGGAGATCACGAACGGGGCGAGTCGCGCCGGATTGGGAGGAACCGGATGACCTTCCGCTTCGCCCACCTCGCCGACCTCCACGTCGGGGCCTGGCGCGAGCGCTCGCTTGCCGAGGCCGGGCTGGCGGCCGCCCGGGCCGCGTTCGACCGGTGCATCGCGGAGCGCGTGGACTTCATCGTGATCGCCGGCGACCTCTTCGATGCGACCCTCCCTGACCTGACCCACGTGCGCGAGACGGCCGAGATCCTGCGCCGCGTCCGCGAGGCCGGGATCCCGGTCTATGCGACGTACGGCTCGCACGACTACAGCCCCAGCGCAACCTCGGTGATCGACGTGCTCGAGGCCTCGGGGCTGTTTACGAAGCTGATGGCCGCGGACGTCGCGGGCGAGGGCGAGGACGCCCTGGTCCGGCCGCGGTTCGTGGTCGACTCGAAGACCGGCGCAAAGCTCGCGGGCCTCTCGGGCCGACAGCGGTCGCTCGAACGCGAGTACTACCGGCGCCTCGACCACGCGTACCTTATGGACGAGCCCGGGTTCAAGGTCTTCGTCTTCCACTCGGCGCTCGACGAGGTCCTGCCCGAGCACGAGCGGCACGCCGAGTCCATGCCGCGGTCGTTTCTGCCCCCCGGGTTCGACTACTACGCGGGCGGCCACATCCACACGCGGATCGAGGCTCCAATCCCCGGAGGGCGCGGCGTCCTCGCTTATCCCGGGCCCCTGCTCGGCCATCAGTACGGCGATCTCGAGCGCGCCCGCACCAATCCGCGGGGCTTCTATATCGTGACCGCGGACGAGACCGTGACCGATCTCTCGTTCGTCGAGGTCCCGCTCCCCCCGGTGATCCTCCACGACCTGAATGCCGACGGGAAGACGGCCGGCGAGGTCGCCCGCGAGCTCGAGGCGGCCGTCGATTCGCAGCCGCACGAGGGTGCGATCGTGCTCGTCCGGGCCAGGGGCACGCTCGCGGCAGGGGATCCGCGCGAGGTCCCGTTCGGCGCGGCCCGCGAGGCGCTCGAGGCCCAGGGCGCGCTCTGCGTCAAGCTGAGCCGGGGCGGGCTTGCGGGGCCTGTCCGACGGCGGGTGCGGGGCGATGGCGCCCGGCTCAAGCACGAGATCGAGGCTCGGGTGATCGCCGAGCGCTGTGCGGACTTCCACCCCGACCCGGCCCTCGACGATGCCGTCCGCGAGCGTGTCGCGTCCGGGTTCGAGGCGGAGGCCGGCACCGAGACCGGCCGCCGGGTCCTCGAGGCGGTCGCGGTCGAGCCGGCCGAGGGCGAGGCCGTCCGGGCCTTTGCCAACCGGGTCCGCGAGCGGGCGAGCTCGGCCCTGCCCGGGCTCGAGGAGGAGCGGTGAGGCTCGTCCGGCTTGCGCTCTCGAACATCCGGTCGTACGGCGCCGACCCGACCGAGGTCGAGTTCGGCGACGGGATCACCCTCTTCTGGGGCGAGATCGGCTCGGGCAAGTCGACCCTGCTCGCCGCGCTCGAGTTCGGCCTCTTCGGCCTCGGGGACATCAAGAACACGCACCTGCTCCGCCACCGGGCGGCGCGAGGCGAGGTCGCGGTCACGTTCGCGTCCGGCGGGACCGAGTACACGGTCCACCGGGCGCTGGTGCGGGGCGCCCGAAAGGGAGACGTCCGGCAGGTCGAGGGCTGGATCGAGGCCGACGGCGTGCGGACCGAGTACTCGACCACGGAGCTGAAGGCGCGGGTGCTCGAACTGCTCGGGTTCAACGAGCGGCCGGACCCGAAGGCGGCTTCGCGCATCTACCGCTACGCCGTGTACACGCCGCAGGAGGAGATGAAGCAGGTCCTCCTGCTCGGCCGCGAGGAGCGGCTCGATATCCTCCGCCGCGCCTTCGGCCTCGAGCAGTACCGCTTCGCCCGCCGGAACGTCGAGGAGCACCTGGTCCGGTCCGTGATCGCGCCCCGGCGCGAGATCTACGGTGCCGAGGCCCGGGCCCTGCCCGCCGTCGAGGCGGAGGAGCGAGAACTCAAGGTCGACGCCGAACGGCTGGCCGAAGAACGGGACGGGGCCGAGGCCGCGATCGCTCTGATCGAGACCGGGCGCCGCCGGCTCGTGGAGGAGGCCGCGCCGTTCGCCGGAGCCCGGGCCGCGTTCGGCCGAGCGGAGGGGGAGCTCGCAGCGCTCGAACGGGTGATCGAGGCCGACGAGGCCGAGGCGGCCGCGCTCCGGAGCGAGCTCGGCCGCGCGGCGGGTGAGGCCGGCGATGCCGGCGACGAGAACCGGTTCGCGGAACTTGCCGCGGGTTACGCGCGGTGGGAAGCGCTGGGCGCCGAACGGTCAGGCCTCCGCGGGGCCGTTGCCGAGCATCGGCGCCTCGCGGACGAGACGCGCGCCCTCGAGGCAGCGATCGTCGGGGAGCAGGAGCGGCTCGAGGGGCGGAAGGAAGCGCTCCGGGCTCAGCTCGCGGCCGGGGACCCGGCGCCCGTGCTGGCCTCGGTCGCGGGAGCGATGGCCCGCGTCGAGGCGGAGGAGTCCCGGCTCGAGGCCGCGCTCGCGCCCGAGGCCGAGGTGGCCGAGGAGACCGGACTCTGCAACCAGATCCGCGGGACGTTGAAGGCACGGGTCGAGGCCGCCGAAACAGAGGCGGAGCGCGTGCTCGCGGACGCGGACGCGCTTGCCGCCATCGGCGAGGGCGCGGCCTGTCCGACCTGCCGGCAGACGCTGACGGCCGATCACCTCGCGGCGATCACGGCCGATGCCGGAACCGAAGCCGACCGTGTACGGGCCGAGGCCGAGGAGCTCCGGGGACGCCTTGCGTCGATCGAGGAAGAGCTCGCCAGGCTCGGGGAGCAGCGTCTCCTCTTCGAGCGGGTCCGCCACGACCTTGTCGCGGTCCGCGCCGAGCGCGCGACCCTTCAGGGGCGCCGCCGGGAGCTCGAGAAGCGCCTGGCCGAGCGGACCACCGTCGCCGCGGAGTGCACCGCGCTCGCGCGCCGCCTCGAGACCGGCGACTTCGCCAGCGACGAACGGACGCAGCTCGCTGCGGTTACGGCCCGCCGCGATGCCCATGCCGCCGAGGCCGACCGCTACGCCGAGGTCGAGGCGGCCGCGGCCGCGCTCGAGGCCGAGGGCGTGGTCGCGGCGTATCGAGATGCGCTTGCCCGGCGCAAGGCCCGCGACGAGGCCGTCCGTCGACAGGCGTACGCAAAGGCTGCGCTCGCGGCCGTCGCCGAGCGGCTGGCCGGGCGGCAGGCCGAGGTCGGCGAACGGCGCGAGCAGCTCGCCGGTCTCGCAGATTCGGTCGAGCGGCTTGCCGCGTCCGAGAAGGCGATCGCGGCGGCGGCCGAGCGAGCGGCCGCGGCGGAACGAGAGCGGGTCCGCCTCGAGGTCGAGCAGGCCCGGGCGGCCGAGCGGCTCGCCGCCGTCGGGGCCGAGCGCGAGCGCCTGCGCGGACTCGAGCGGCGTCAGCAGTACCTCGGCGAGGTCCAGCGCTGGCTCGCGGACCATCTGATACCGGCCATCGCCGAGATCGAGGAGGAGGTCTTTGAGCGGATCCGCTTCCGCTTCGAGGGGCTCTTCGCCGACTGGTTTGCGCGGCTCGTCGAGGCCGACGACCTCGAGGCCCGTGTGGACGAGACCTTCTCGCCCATGCTCCGCTCGGGCGAGTACGACCTCGACCTCGACCTCGACTCGCTCTCGGGTGGGGAGCGGACCAGTCTCGCTCTCGCGTACAGGCTCGCGCTCAACACCATGGTCCGCGAGGAGGCCGGAATGGGGCGCGAGAGCCTGCTGGTCCTGGACGAGCCGACGGACGGGTTCTCCTCGGGGCAGCTCAACCGGCTCCGCGACATTCTCGGCGAGACCGGCTGCGACCAGACGATCATCGTCTCCCACGAACAGGAGCTCGAGGGGGTCGCGGACAGGGTCTACGGGATTTCGAAGGAGCACGGCGTCTCGACGGTCACCTCGCGCTGCTAAGGCGTTCGGGGGGATCTTGCCCGGATGAGATAGAAGTACTCACCGTACGGCTCGGCGGACTCGATCTCAAAGCCCGCCCCGCGGATCAGGGCTGCGGCCTCCTCCTCGGAGAACCGGATCTCGACCGGCGGGCCGAGCAGGTCGCCGTGCCGGTTCGTCTCCTCTTTCTTCCAGTCCAGGTTCGCGAGGAGGCCGCCGGGCTTCAGCGCGGTCATCGCGTTCCTGAGCACGGCCTTCTGGTCCGCGAAGTCGTGCAGGCAGATGCCGAAGAAGACGAGGTCGACGCAGGCCTCGCAGACCACGAACTCCTCGGCCGTGCCGGCCCGGATCCGGATATTCTCCATCCCCTCGTCCTCGGCTTTCTCGTGCAGCTGGGTCAGCCGCCCGACAGAGGAGTCGACCGCATAGACGACTCCCTGCGGCCCGACCACCCTCGCGGCCGGGAGGGTGAAGAACCCGTCCCCCGCCCCGACGTCGGCCATCACCTGTCCGGGCTTCAGGCCGAGCCCCGCGAGGATCGCCTCGGGGTTCTGCCACTCGCGACGCTCCGTCTCGTCATGCAGTTTCATGTCATCGTGTAGGGGGGGGACGACCATCAAGGTGTGGCGGCCACGGACGAGTTGATATATACACAGAACCACATTTCTGTACAATGACGATCGGAGCTCCGTGCTACGTCCACGGGTATTCGGAGGACGAAGCGGTCCGCCTCGCGGATCAGGCCGCGACGCTCGCCGATCTCCTCCACCACGACACCCGGTATCCCCCCGGCTCCCTCGTCCTTGAGGCAGGGTGCGGGACGGGCGAGCAGACGTTCCAGATCGCCGGCCGAAACCCCGGGATCTCCCTGGTCTCGGTCGATCTCTCGGCCGTCTCGCTCCGTGCGGCCCGGGCCCGCAGACTTCCTGCCGAACTCGTCCGCGGCGAGATCACGGCCCTGCCGTTCAGGGACGAGAGCTTCGATCACGTCTTCGTCTGTTTCGTTCTCGAGCACCTTGCCGATCCCGAACTGGCGCTCAGGGCGCTGGGGCGCCTCCTCCGGCCGGGAGGGACCATGACCGTGATCGAGGGGGACCACGGCTCCTGCTACTATTATCCGGCCACGACGGCGGGGGCGTCGGCCTGGAGCGCCCTCGTGGCCGCGCAGCAGGCGATCGGGGGCGACCCCCTGATCGGCCGGCGGCTGTATCCGCTTATCGCCGGCGCGGGCTTCGCCGGGGTCACAGTCTCGCTCCGCCAGATCTACGCGGACGAGAGCCGCCCTGAGCTCCAGGACGGGTTCGTGCAGCGAACGATCGTGCCGATGGTCGAGGGGGTCCGGGAGCAGAACGCGGCGCTCGGGCTCGTCGACCCGGCGGTCTTCGAGCAGGGGCTCGCGGATCTGTGCGCCACGGGCGGACCGGGCGGGACCTTCTGCTACACCTTCTTCCGGGCGACGGGGATCAAGCGGGCGTGAAGGGATCCGTGATCCCGGGTACGCGCCACTCCTCCGCTCCCGGCGGCGGCCGCTTACGAACCGAGCAGGAGTCCGACCCGAAACGGGTGGAGCTCGGAACGGTCGATCGCCGCCTTCGCCGCCGGGTCCTCGTCGAAGAACCGCCGCGCTTCATCAGCCGAGTCGACGCGGTAGACCAGGACTTCGATCGCGCCGTCTGTTGCCGCGCCGCCGAGCAGAAGCTTTCCCTGGTCGAAGAGCCGCTGGACGTACGCGAAGTGCTGCTCCATCACGCCCCTCTCTTCGGGCGTCATCGTGGAAAGGAACCCCGTCCTCGTGGGCTTCATCGTGGAGATATTGGTGAGCGGGGGATCCATACCAGCAATGGTCGCGGCGTCACTTCACCCCGATGGTCGGGGAAGCGGGCTTTATCCAGAGTATCTGACGGGCGAGCCGTAGTGCTTCTCGCCTCCGGCCTCGCCGATCACCCGACGAGCTTCACCGACCCCGGGCTCACGGCCTCGAGATTATCCGCCGAGAGGTACGTCCGGTAGTCCGGAACGGCCGTCGCGTTCGTCAGGTTGTTCCTGATCATCCAGCGCCCCTCGTCCTCCATGGCGAGGATGAGCGACTGATCGAGGGAGAGCGAGAACTGGTGCAGGGGCCACTCCGCCTCCAGCTGCGACCCGTCCATACCCAGCCGGTCCCGCAGAACTCGCTGCGCGTCCGCGGGGTGGCCCTGTATCCATTCCTCGGCCTCCCCGACCGCCCGCAGGAACCGGTCGGCCTCCGACCGGTGGTCCGCGATCCAGGCCTTGCGGCCGACGAGGACGGCGTATGTGTACTGGCTGCTCTGCACGGGCAGGACCGACGCCCCGTCACCCAGCCGCCCCCGGATGGCGCTCAGGTACGGTTCGGCCGTGACGACGGCGTCGACGCTGCCGTTGCAGAGCGCCTCCACGCTCTCCGCGCGACTGATATCGAGGAGGGTCACCCCGTCGAGGCTCTGGCCCCGCACCGCGACGAACCGGCTCAGATAGAACTCGCTGATGGTGTGCCGGGGGACGCCGACCCGCTTTCCCGCGAGGTCCGAAGCGTTCACCACACCGTGGTCCCGCCTGCCGACGAGGTACATCAGCTCCGACCGGGAGATGCTGCCGATACCGACGAGGCCCCCGTTGGCGAACGCCTTCTGGACGAGCGCGTACTCGGCCGGAAGAGCGAGGTCGGCCTCGCCGCGCTGGACGGCGGTGGCCGCGGAGAGCCCGGTATCGAACTCCCGCAGGGTCACGTTCAGCCCCTGCCGCTCGAAGAACCCCCGGTCGGCGGCCACCCAGACCGGCGCCGAGGAGAGGAGCCGGGCCGACCCGAGCGTGATCGGATCGGGGCCGACCGGGGCGACCCCCATGGTGTGCGTGAGGAGCCCGATGCCCACCCCCGCGACCGCCATCGCTCCGATGATAAGGACGAGGGCGGCACGTGTGGTTTCAGGGCCGGGCTTCACAGGCTCTCCCCTACGGTCCTCCGCGCCGCAGCCCCTGACGGGCTGGCTGCGGAGTGCCGCTTTTGGTGATTCGAAAATCGGCGTCTATCCGTTACAATGGTTGCGATCCCGGCCAGGGCAGCCCGCCGTAACCCTGATATCCCGGTCGGGCGATCGATAGGCATGGACCTTAAAGGAGTCACGGACTTCGCGAACGCGAACCCGGTCGCGTTCATCGCGACCGTCGAGGGCGACCAGCCGCGTGTCCGGGCCTTTGCAATGTGGTACGCGGACGAGACCGGGTTCTACTTCCACACGGGCTCGACCAAGGACGTCTGCCGGCAGCTGCAGGCGAATCCGAAGCTCGAGCTCTGCTTCTACGATCCCGGCGACGGCGAGGGCGCGGGCTGGCAGCTCCGGGTCGAGGGTACGGCCGAGTTCCTCGACGACCCGGCCCTTGCCGAACGGCTGTACGAGGCCCGTCCCTGGCTCCGTGCGATCACGGGCGAGGGCGACGTCCGCCTCGCGATCTTCCGCGTGGCCCACGGCGCGGCCTGGTTCTGGAGCATGGCCGTGAACCTGCGCGAGCGCGAGCAGGAGCGGGTCCGGTTCTAAGGCCGCCCCGCCTCCCGTCGCCTCCGTGACCGGGCGCGCCCGACTTTCGCCAGTTCGAACGCGATCGAGAAGAGCAACCCGAGTCCGACGGCGAGCCCGATGGAGCCGATGCCGACGGGCACGAGCTCGAGCCGCTCGCCGACGGCCGGCACCGTCAGGCAGAGCGCGAGGAAGGCGATCGCGCCCGCGGCCCAGAGGAGCATCACCCGGTTCGAGAAGAGACCGATCCGCGAGAGGGGGTCGGCGGTCGAACGCGTGATGAACGCAACGAAGATGTGTCCGATCAGCCACGCCGAAAAGGCCACGGTCTGAGCTCCGGCGAGGGTCGCCCCCTGATCGAGGGCGAGCCAGTACGGCACGAAGACGGTCGCCAGGAGCGCTACCCCTCTCGCCCCGATCCCGGCGACCATGGCGCGGTCGAGAAAGGGCGTCCGGGGATCCCGCGGCGGCCGCTCGTCGATCGAGGGCTCGGCCGGCTCCGCCACGAACGAGGTAGAGGCCCCGAGGTCCATGAAGAGCTCGAGCAGGATGATCTGGATCGGCGAGAACGGAAACGGCAGGGCGAGGGAGAGCGCCGCGACGAAGACCGCGACCAGGGCCACCTTCACCGAGAGGTAGTACCGGACCCCCTTGGAGAGGTTGTCGAAGATCCGGCGCCCCTCGAAGATCCCCCGGCCGACCGTCACGAAGTTGTCGTCGGCGAGCACGATATCGGCGGCCTCCTTCGCGGCGTCGGTCCCCTTCAGCCCCATGACGATCCCGATGTCGGCCCCTTTCAGCGCGAGGGTGTCGTTCACCCCGTCGCCGGTCACGGCCACGACCTCGCCGAACGCCTGGAGGGCGGCGGTGAGCCGGCGCTTGTGCTGCGGGGTGGCGCGGGCGTAGACGCTGACGCGGCCGATCGCCTCCCCGAGTGCGGCGTCCGAGAGCTCGTCGATCTCCCGGCCCTCGAGGAGGGCCCCGGCGGGGATGCCGACCTCCCCGGCGATCGCGGCGGCCGTCCGGGGATGGTCCCCGGTCACCATGATCGTCCGCACCCCGGCCCGGGCCATCCGTTCGATCGTCTCGCGCACCCCCGACCGCGGCGGGTCCTCGATCGCGATCAGGCCGTCGAGGACGAGACCCCGCTCGAGCCCGTCGTCGGGCTGCACGAGCTCGTCCGAAGTGAGGTCCCGGTGGGCCACCGCGAGCACCCGCCGGCCCAGCGCCGTCTCCGCGTCCAGGGCCTCCCGCAGCCCCTCGCCCGCGTGGTCGGCCCGGGCGAAGACCTCCTCGGGGGCGCCGATCAGGTAGAGCGTCGGTCCGCCGGCATCGTCGCGGACGACCATGCTCGTCCGCCGGCCGTTGCCGAAGGTCTCCTCGCGGAGGATTGCAGCGCTCTCCTCGGGAATGCCGAGCGCCTCGGCCCGCTCGATAATGGCGCGGTCCGTGATCGAGAGCGAGAGCGCGGTCATGGCCGATCGGGCGGCGCCGAGAATGCGTACCTCCGCGCCCCCGGGATGGACGGCCGCGACCTGCATCCGGCTCTCGGTGATGGTGCCGGTCTTGTCGGTCAGGATCACGGTCGTGTTGCCCAGGGTCTCGGCCGCCCTGAGCCTCTTTATCAGGAAGTTCTCCCTCGAGAGCAGGTACGCGCCGAGGCCGAGGGTCATGGTGATGATGATCGGAAGCTCCTCGGGGATGGTGGCGAAGGCGAGGGCCAGCCCGGTCAGAATGCTCTCGCCCAGGGGCCGCCCCTGGAGATAGCCGACCAGGGGGATGACGACCGAGAAGAGGACGGCGACGGCGGCGAGCGTCGTGGAGAGCGACTTCATGCCGAGCTGGAGAGCGGTCTTGGGCTGGCGGATCTCCTGCGCCTCCGCCGCGATCCGCCCGATTCGCGCGCGGGCCCCGGTCGCGGTTGCCTCGAGCAGCCCTTCGCCGGCGAGGACGAGCGTTCCGGAGAAGGCGTCGTCCCCGACCGCCTTCTCCACGGGAAACGACTCCCCCGTCAGGGCCGACTCGTCGACACGCAGGCTGGTCGACGTCGCGACCCGACCGTCCGCCGCGATCCGCGTCCCGGGCGCAAGGACGAGCACGTCCCCGGGCACCACCTTCTCCGTAGGGATCTCGGCGACGCGGCCGTCGCGCAGGACCTTCGTGGCCGGCGCGGCAAGCATCGCGAGGGACGAGATCGCCTTCTTGGCCCGGTACTCGGTCCCGATCTCGACCAGGACGAGAGTTGCGATGATCGCGTAGAGGGTCAGAGCGTCGCCGAGCTGGCCGACAACGGTATACGCGACGCCGACTCCGAGAAGGAGGAGGATCATCGGCTCGGCGAGCTCCTCCTTCGCGATGCCGGCGAATGTGACCTCGCGGATCGGGGCGACCCGGTTCGGCCCGATCTGTTCGAGCCGGGCGCGAGCTTCCGCTTCGGAGAGGCCGACCGGAGCACCGTTCACGGAGCCGCCATCCATGTCCATGGGTGCCGGTTTCTGGTATTAAAACTCGCTGCGGGGCGTTACCCCTTCGCGGCGGTCACGGCGATCCGTCGCCGCCCACGTACCGCCACCCTCCCCGGGGCACCGCGAGTTCGAAACGGGCCCCCGTTCCGGTGGATCCGGTCTCGGTGATGGAGATGCCGGTCAACCCGAGGGCCTCCCGGGCGAGGAAGAGCCCGAGCCCGGTGTTCGAGCCGTATCCCCGTTCGAAGATCTGCTCCTTCTCGTCCGCCGGCACACCCACGCCGTCGTCCTCGCAGACGATCGCGAGCCTGCCTTCCTCCCTCTCCTCGGCCGAGAATCGGACCATCGTGGCCGAGACGCCATGGCGAACCGAGTTCTCGATCAGGCCGGCCACGACCCGGGTGACGAGCGGTCCTCCCCAAAAATGAAGCCCTTCCGGCAGGTCGTTTGCCACGTGCAGCTCGCTCGGGGCGGCGTCCTGCGCCGCTGCATCGACCGTGCTCCGGGCGTCCAGCCAGACTGGCGGCTGGGACCCGATCCCGTCCCAGGTCGCCGTGAACCGGATCATGGCCGCGATCCGTTCCGCGGCCACCATGCTCCGATCGAGGAAGGCCGCGACGGCCGTGCCCTCCTCCTCCATCCGGGCGAGGGAGAGGTATCCGCGCAGCACGGCGAGCTGGTTGTCGATGTCGTGCCGCGTGATCCCCGTGAGGAGCGTCAGGGTCCGATTCGCCCGACGGAGGGCTGCCTCGGCCTCCCGGAGCTCGGTGATGTCGAGACCGACGGCCTGGAGCCGGATGAGTCGGCCGTCCGCATCGAAGTACCCCCTGTTCGTCCATTGCTGGACGCGCGGTGTGCCATCGGGAGCGAGAAGAGATTGCTCGTGCGTCTCCACCGGCCGCTCCGGGGTGAGCCCGGCGAGGGCTGTCCGCACGAGCGCGGTATCCGCCGACGGGATCATCTCGAAGACCGATCGGCCGACGATGGCCTCCGGTGCCTCTCCGATCATCGTAGCGAGGGCCGTATTGACATACGTGACCGTGTCGTCCGGCAGGAACGTGCAGAAGTAGACGGGCATGTCCTCGGCGAGCGTGCGGTACCGCTCCTCGCCCGCGCGGAGCGCGTCGTCGGCCTGCCGCCGCTCGGTGATGTCCTGCAGGATGCCGAAGACGGTCCGCCGCTCCGGGTCGTACATGGCGACCAAGCGCAGCTCCCGACGCCGGCCGTCGTCGGGGCGCCGGATCGCGAACTCCACCTCGTACGGCCGCCCCTCCTCCACGAGCTCCCGAAGGGCCCGGTCGAGCGCGGGGCGATACTCGGGCAGGGACGCGTCCTGGACCGCGGTCAGCGTATGCTCGTCGCCGTGCAGACCGTAGAGGGCCTGCGCGCCGCGCGACATGTGGATGATACCGGTCTTGAGGTGGAGCTCCCAGTGCCCGATCCCGGCGATCTCCTCCGCCCGCCGGAACCGGCGCTCACTCAGGAGGAGGGCCTCCTCGGCCCGTCGGCGGGCCTCGACCGGCCAGGCGGTGGTCACGATCCCGTCCACGCCCGGAGTCCCGATCAGGTTGGTGGCCACGCCCTCGACCGCGACCCAGGAGCCGTCGGCATGCCGGACCCGGTACCCGGTCGGCGTGCCCGGGTTGGTGCGGGCGTAGACCGCTTCGAGGGCCTTGCGGACGGTCTCGCGGTCCTCGGGATGGACGAACTCAAGCGGGCTTATGCCGAGCACGGAGCCCGGCGCGTACCCGAGGATCCGTGGGCCCGAGTCCGAGTCGTAGGCGATCAGGCCGTCCCGGTCGATGATGCGGATGATATCCGAGGAGTTCCGGATCAGCGCACGGAAGCGGCGTTCGCGCTCCACGAACGCGCGCTCGGTCGCCCGCCGCTCGATCGCGACCCTCGTCTTGTGCGCGAGCTCGGCGAACTGGGCTTTTGGGTCCCCGCCCTTCTGCACGTAGAAGTCCGCGCCCTCGTCGATCGCCTGGATGACGACCTCCTCGCGTCCCCGCCCCGTAAAGAGGATGAACGGGAGGCGCCCGTGCCGCTCTCGGATGAGCCCGAGGAGCTCAATCCCGTCCATCTCCGGCATCTGGTAGTCCGAGACGACCGCGTCGAAGGGCTCGCGGGTAAGGAGGTCGAGGGCGGCGGGGGCCGAGCTGCCGGTCTCGATCATGAACGGCCCGGCTCGCTCGAGGTAGATCTTCCCGATCGCGAGCAGGTCGGGATCGTCGTCGACCAGGAGGACCCGGGGAGGGGGAGCCATAATCATGTGTGAATCTCGCCTATCAGATATCATATCTTTCGCTGACCCACGCGGCGCGGCAGGGTCGCCGCCGATCCCCCGGGCCCGGCTGTGCCGGGGGCGACGGCGGCGGCGTCGGGAGCGGCCCGATATGGAGAAGGGCGCATCCGCAGGCCGTTTAGCCTGCAGTCCACCGTCGTCCCTTTAAAGGCGTTACCGGTCCTTCCCGGTTCGCGCGAGCTCCTCGTCGAGCCAGTCGAAGATCCGCTGGTTCCCCAGGAGCTGGGCGCCCGCCTGGCAGTGGAGCCCGGCCCCCTCGCTCGCGCCGAATGTGATCATGGTGCCCAGGCCCGGCGGCAGAGCGTCGTAGAGCTGGCGGCTCTGGTCGGCGAAGAACTGCTCGCTCTCGACGTCGAGGACGAGGACCGGGCAGCGAATCCGGTCGGCCGACCCGTTCACGGTGTAGGCCTCGTGAGCCTTCATCAGCTCGGCCGGCGTCGCCACGCCGAAGGCCCACTCGCCGTGCGTGGTGGCCCAGTAGAGCTGCGTGCTGTTCCGGATCATCCCGGCCACGGCCTGGTTGTACATGTCGGGCTCGTTCTCGATGAAGTCGCGGAGCTGGTCCGGGGTCATCCGTGCCGCGAACGCGTCGTTCTCGAAGACATCGTAGACCCCCTCGTTCGCGATCACGGCCCGGAGGCGGGGCTCGTACGCGGCCGCGCGGGGCGCGAGGTATCCGCCCATGCTGATCCCGTAGAGCACGACCCGGGCGGGGTCGACGTCGCGCCGGAGGAGGGTCCAGTTCAGGACGGGCGTGACCACGTTCTCCCAGTCGGGACGGAAGTGGAGGCCCTGCTTGCGGATAGCCCTGCCCTGCCCGGGCCCGTCGAAGGCAAGGACGTTGTAGCCCCGAGCGACGGCATCGGCCCCGACCCCGAACCAGCACTCCTCCGCCGTCCCGTCGAAGCCCTGGTGAACGATGATCGTCGGCGCCCGGCGGCCGTCGGCGTGCGCCGGGAAGAAGTAGCCGTAGAGGGTCGTGTTCCCGTACGGGATCTCGACCTCCTCGAATCGCACCCCCGTGAGCTGCAGGCCGCGCACGAAGTCCGTATGCATCGCGTCCCAGAGCCGGCCGATCTCGGGGTTCGCCGGGTTGTCGTGGAGGAAGAAGTCGGCCGCGCGGTAGTACTCCGAGGCCCGGAGGTACGCCTCACCGGCGCTGACGGTGTGGTTCTTCGCCTCGCAGCCGACGCCGATGGCGTGGATGCGCTCGGCCGTCGCATTCCATTCGCGGTACCAGGCGTCGAGTACGGGGCGGAGCCCCTCGGGCTCGTGCGCGGCGATCCGGCGGGCGGTCTCGAGACTCTCGCCGACATCGGCCCCGTGCCCGAGGGCCTTGCCAAGGGTCCGGACGAGCTCGAAGGAGAGGTCCGGGTCGCGGAAGACCAGGGTGGCGGTCGTGTTCGTCATGGTGGCTCCGTGGGTGGCGTTCGGAACCGGTGTTCCGTTCGGGCTCGCATTCGCCGCGGGCGGCACCGCCGCCTCTCCGGCGCCGAGGCAGCCGGCGAGGAGCAGGGCGAGCAGGAGGACGAGCGCGCAGAGGAGAGGAAGCGGCCGGGCCATGTGAAGTGATCGGAGGGCCGGGGGATAATGGTTATTGTCGACCAACCGATTGAAAGAAACAGGCTTATTTCTCCGTCTCAGAGGCGGTCAGAAGAACGGTTCGCCCGCGATTTAGACCGTGGTGTGCCACGGTCGTGGGGCGTCGGGCCGCAATCGGATATTAGATCTGGTTTAGCAAAAGGATTGCGCTTCGATGTCGCGTATCGTTAAAATGCTAAGTCAGTTTCTATTAATCGCACGTACTGCGGACTCGGCCGGGGCTTATCAATCTCGCTTCATCATCCAGTATCCTTTACGAAACATCCAGTCGGCCAAACCGGGCGCAGCGAGACGCTTCTCAACCGCCCGGGCGACATCCTCCGAGACTTCGATCACTTCCAGATTCTCGTTGTCCCTGACTCGCATTACCTACTCCTCCCTCTCGTTTTCATGCTGCCCCGCCACCGAGTCTCGGTGTGGCCCCGCGGGTGGTTCGGCCCTTCGTCGCGACTCGATGAAAGCCTTTAGCGCCGGCGTGCTGACGCGGTACTCGCGCCCCCATCGCTCGGCCTCGAGCGTGCCCTCGGCAACGAAGCGCCGGATCGATCGGATGCTGTACCCCGTCACGTGGGCGACCTCGTCCAGGGTGTAGAACTTCTCAATGCCATCGGCCACGGTATCCTCTCGTGCGATCGGGTGGGTGCCTCGTCCCATTAACCGATTCGTTTCGATCGTCCGCTCGAGTAGTGCGGCCGCGGTCTCGGTCTCAGTGGCCACTGTCGCGCTCCCCGGCCGGCCACGGCGGCCGCGTCCGGATCTCGATCCCGAGCTCCTTCAGCACCTGGCGCACCGTCGCCCTGCTCGCGCCGATCTCCCTGATCAGGGCGCCGATCTCCCTGATCAGGGCGCCGATCGAGACCTCGCCGCGCTCATAGGCGGGGGCCCGTTCGACCAGGCGCGGGAGGACCTCGGCCGTGACCCGAGCGCAGTGCGGCCGCCGCCGGCGACCGTTGCGATCGCGGTGCAGCCCGACGTAGCGGTTCACGGTAGATTCGCAGACCCCCGTTGCCTGGGCGATCTCGTCGGTCATGGAGCCGGCGTCCCAGAGCCGGAGAACCTCGTCGACGACGGCTGGCGGGAGGCCGCCGCGCCTGTGCGGCGTCCGGGCCAGGACCTCCCGGAGCGGGACGACGTCCACGGTGGCGCCGTCCGGAGGGGGGCCCCAGAGCAGGATCGGGGTCACGGCCCGGACCGCCCCCGTCGCGCGGCCTCCTCGATCGCGGCCGTGAAGATCGCCCGGAGCACGGGGTCAGAAAAGGCGGCGACGAGCGTCTCCCCGACGGCTCGCGATCCTGCCTCCTCGGAAGCCGAGAGGGGTTCGATCACGTGCAGGGCCTCGCGCCGGACCGTCTTCGAGGCGAGGGCCTCGGCAACGGTCAGGAGGACAGGCCGCCACCCCCGGGTGCCCGCCGTGCAGACGGTCCGGGGCCTGGCCGTGAACCATGCCGCGATCCGCTCCTCGACGAAATCGGCCAGGCGATCGCGGAAGGCGGGATCGTCGAGGATCTCCGGGGAAAGGGAGTTCGCGGCAGCTGGAACGCGGTGCTCGGCCGCCATGTCATCGGCGTGCTCGCGGACCGCCGAGATGCACCGCTCGAGCGCGCCCCCGGTCTCGCCGCAGAGGCAGTCCCCCAGGTCCTCGCCGGTGTGGGGGCTCACGATGCCACCGCCAGGGCATTGCCTCCAAGGGCACGGGCCGCCCCGGAGACCGGGGCCGGAGGGATCACGATCCTGGTCGGTCGGCCCGCGCCGGCCTCGTAGTGCGCCCGGAGCGCGATCGCGGGGACCTGGACGATCGCATGTGCTTCGTCCAGCTGGACGACCAGCATCCGGCCCGTGCTCGAGGTCCGGACGTGGCCTGCCTCGATCGGGACCGCCTCGCCGCCGCGGGTCCGGAGCCGGTAGACCGGGACGATCTCACCGTCGAGCGCGTCGGCGACGTCCTCGGCCCCGACGTAGTAACTGCCGCGCGCGGGGCCCTCGAGGACCTCGAGCCTGACCGCATCGCGTTCGCGGACGGCGACCCCGACGGGCTGCCATCCATTCGGAAGGGTTGTGCTTGCCAGCATGGTGCGTATCACCATATCCTTATTGGTCATACTGGTTAATAATGGTTACTCGCGGCAAGTATTGGCAAGTAATGGCAACAATGAAACAGGCCGAGCGGGGCCATGTGCACGTTTCGGACCGACGACGGTATCGGTATCCCCACCTGCGGCGACCTGGGTGTATGAGCACCGAAGTCTCGCTCAAGGTGAGCATGGAGGTCAAGTCCCTCCTCGACGGCCTCAAGGTCCATCCCCGCGAGTCCTACAGCGACGTGATCGGCCGGGTGACGCGCCAGGCCTACAACCCCGAACCCCTCTCGGCAGAGGAGATCGCTGCCCTCGACCCGGCAGCGCGGGATCGGATCGCGACCATGGCCGCCGCGGCCCCGGGGGCGCCGGTCTACCTGTATCCGGCCGGCCGGTTCCGCGCCCTGGTCCAGGTCCTCGACGATCGGCTCGCGATCACGGTCATCGAGGGGCAGACCTCGGGGGCCTGAAGAACCCTTTTCTGTCTCGAGGCCCTCGCCGGCGGACCGTGAGCACGGGCGTCCGCATACCATCGCTGTAGCGGCCGACGGCCGCCGGGACGGTAGAGATATCGAACCGTGAGGCGATCGGCTCACAGCGCTCCATGGCTGCGGACGGTGCGGGCTCCTGTGCTGCCGATTCGATCGGGCGTCGAGGAGGTCCTCGCGCTCGAGCGCGGCTGACGCCGTCCGGGGTCCCGGGACCAGGCGCCGCGGCGGGTCTCGGGGACACGCGCCACTTGTTCCGGATCATCTGAGAAAAGTTTAGGCAACATCGTTACCACGCGGGGACGACGTCGCAGCCCGGGCCGGGGGCCCGCCTACTCTCTGTCGACGTGCTCAACCGTCGGCCGGAAGTAGACTGTGATCCACTCGCCCGGCACGACCTCGAGGGGCGCGGCCGAGAGGGCCGTGAAGCCGATGTAGTGGTCGACCGGCACGACGATCGGGTTCTGCGGCTCCTCAACCGGGTCCTCGGGGTCCGGATCCGGAGTCGCGGTCGTGCTCGAGCAGAGCGCCGGGACCTCGAGGTCGGTGACGCGGGAGAGGGAGATCCCGGAGGGGATCACGCCGCGGCCGGTGCCGTTCACCTTCGCGCCCTGGACGATCTCGAAGACCGGGGTGTCCGCCTGCAGGCCCTTCACCGTCCCCGAGATGAGCACGTTCGTAGCCGTGCCGCGATCGTTGGCCATGCGATACGCTACCATCGACTGGTGCTCGGGCTTCCGGCTCAGGGCGTTGCGAAGGAGGCAGCCGCGGCCGAAGAGGATCGGGGACTTGGTCGGGTTCTGGGTCACGATCCTGAACCCACGGCCGTTGAAGTCGTTGCCCTGGTAGTTTACGAGAGCCCGATTCAGGGCGTTGTAGCTCGCGTTGTCGAAGAAATTGACCCGGTCGACCCCGCCCTCGAAGTAGAATCCATACATGGATCCGCAGTCGGTACAGCCCTGGACGATCATGTTCCGGGCGATCCCCTTCGCCGGGTTCTGCGGCATCCCCTCGGCGTGGAGGTAGTAGCCGGCCTTGAACCCCCGGCGGCTGACGCAGTCGTAGAGCTCGCCCGCGTCCAGGTAGAAGTTCGCGGCCTCGCTCTCCCGGACGGTCATCAGCGCCCGGGTCTCGCCGGCGAACCTCGCCGCGGCTCGCTGCCCCGCGTCCTCTGCCACGCACCGCCGGAGGACGAGATGGTAGTGCTCGGCCAGGTGTCCCTCCCAGCGGGGCTCGAGGTAGAACCCGACCTTCCACGCGGAGAGGGCGTAGCAGTCTTCGGCGGTGACCCCGTCGATGTTGC
>JBDKUZ010000075.1:0-29526 GCA_039679395.1 Methanospirillum sp.
ACTCGATCCTCCACGCCAGGGAGGAGATGGAGGAGACGTTCATCGTGGTCTCCCACGATATGGACTTCGTCCGCGATATCTGCGACCGGCTCGCCCTCATGCGCGGCGGCAAGATCATCAAGATCGGCCCCACCGCAGAGGTCCTCGAACACCTCACCGAAGAGGAGAGACGGGTGATGTCCGCCGGCAGCCCCGCCTGAGGCCGCGATGCCGACCATCCAACATGACGGCGTATATCGTGAGCTTCCCGACGGCGCCACGCTCGGGGACCTCTGCAAGGATCTGGACCGTCGCTTTGCCGTCGCCGTGATCCGCCCCACCACGACCGAGGCTGCCGCGACCGCGAATGTTCGGCTCCTGACAACCGCGGGCGAGGTGACGGTCGAGGTCGCCCCGGGAACCGGGTTGCCCGATGCAGCGGTGCTCGCGGATGCGAAAGTAGGTTGGGCCGACCGTAACTCGGTCGCGTTCGGCCCGTTTCGGAGTGAGATCGCACCGGCGCGCCGGACCCACCAGTACGGCCGCGGCGATGTGATCCTCGGGTGTGGCGGCTACGATCCGGCGCGGTCGTATCTCATTTGCGCCCGTACCCGGCATACCGCCGACTACGGAGCCGGCGAGAACGGCGGCGTAGTCGGGACGGTCGTCGCGGGCCGGGCCGTCATGGATCGCCTCGCGGGGGAGGACCGTCTTGAAACAGTTCAGCCCGTCCTCTCCTGGGCCGATACCAGCCGTTCGTTCACGACGACCGACCGTTCGCTTGCGCTCGAAGACGGCATGGAGGTCGTGACCCGGATCGGGGTGACGGCCGAGGGCTACGGAGCTGGGGGAATCGAGACCGGGACCGCAAACTCGGTCGAGCACCTCCTGCTCGCGCTCGAGGCCGGCGAGTTTCTGGTAACCCGGACCGCATCGACCCACATCACCGAGGATCGGCTCGTCGGGACGGACGTTCCCGCCGAGGCGGCAAGGGGACGGCGGGAGGGGACTGTGACGGCGCGGACTGCGGGCGCCCGGCGCGGCTGCCTCTACATCTACCGCGAGGACGTTCCATCCTCGCCGTTCCACACCATCGTCGGACGGGTCGGCCATGGGCTCGAGCTCGTCAAGCTCGCTCGGGAGGGCGACCGACTCGCGGTAACCTGCGAGCCGGCACGGTTCGACCTGCTCGGCCTTCCGCTCGAGGTTGCGACCCGTCTCGCGGCCGAGAGATCCATCGCCTTCACGGTCGATCGGACCGAAGGGGACCGGGTTGTTGTCGGGCAGACACCCGGGAGCACGCTCGAGGTGCTCGCGGCAGGTGCGGTCTCGGTCACTACGGTCCCGCTCTCGGACGTGGTCGACATCCGGCTCGACGAGCGCGCGGCCCCCGACTCGGTCGCCGTCTTCCGCAGGATCACCGGTCTCAAATTCCATGCGATCGGCACGCTGCCGTTCTTCTTCTCGTTCGAGGATGTTTTTCTCTTCAAGCCGAAGCTCCCGACGGACGTCCGGCTCCACCCCGAGAACCCGCCGGTCGGCGAGAGCCCGGCGAACGCGCTGGCGATCACCAACGACGCCCGAAAGGGGCGTGGCATGGTCGGGATCCGTCTCTCGACGAGTACCGAGTTCGGTCCGACCTCCGAACCGTTCGAGGGAACGAACCTGATCGGGGAAGCGATCGATATCGGAAAATTGAGACGAATGAAGGAAGGAAAGATCGTGTACATCCGGGAGGCACGGCCATGAGCGAGGTGACGGTCACGGGCAACATGCCCGTCCACGCCGGCGTCCGGCCCGGTACCGTCGCGAAGTACGTCTTCGTTGACTCGCCGGAGCTGACCGCCGCAGACCTCGCCCTGCGAGCGTACGAGATAGCGCCCGCGGTCCAGATCAAGGAGACCTGCTTCGGCCTCGTCATCACCGGCACCGAGATCGAGGTCGACCACCTTGTCGCCGAGCTCCGGAAGCTCGACCCCGACCGGATCTTCGTCAAGGACCGGGGCTTTCCGCCGGGAGACGAGCGTCGATGCCGCGCGAATCTCGGCGGAGCTCGACCCGGTTTCTATGGCCACGAGAACGAGATGCGGCTTGTCCGGTATGTCTCGTCCGGTCTTCGAGCGCTCCGTGACCCGAAGAAAGCGGACCTGCTCCGCGCAAAGCCGAAGAAAGTGGATGAGCCGCTCCCCCCCGAGCGCCTCTCCGAGATCATCGAGGAGTCCTGATATGGCCAAGATATTTATCTATCCGGGCACGAGCCTGATCCTCTCCGACCTCGTCTCGCGCTTCGGGCATCGGCCGCTCGGTTCGGCCCTCGCCGTCCGCGAGCGAGTCCAGACGCCCGGGCTCGATTCGCCCCCCCTCCAGATTACGCCCGAAGATCCGAAGAAGGGACTCCGGTACGCCGCCGTCGAGGTGCCCTCGGGCGTCCGCGGACGGATGTCGCTCTACGGCCCGCAGATCGATGAGGCAGACGCAGGGATCATCGTCCGTGACGCCGACCTCGCGTTCGGCTGTATGGGCTGCGCTCGCACGAACGAGCTGGTCCGGTTCCTGCTCCATCGCCGACAGATCCCGCTCCTTGAACTCGACTACCCCCGTTCCGACGAGGAAGGGATTCGGTTCGTGGCCGCAATCAAGGAGTTCCTCGGGAGTCTCCCCGGAGGTGCGTCCGCATGACCGCGCCCGTCCGCATTGCCCTGCTCGGGTGCGGGGCCGAGTACTCGGGCGTGATGCCCGAGATCTATGAGGCCGCCCGGCAGGTCGAGGCCGAGGTCTTCTACCCGGATGTGACTCTCGCCGACGTTCGGTCCGCCGGGAAGGGGTTCGGCCTCGACGTCCACTCGGCCGACCTCAAGTTGATGATCGCCCGCGCCGAGGCGCTCGTCGCGGGCCGGGCCGAGGCCGATGCGGTCTTCATTGCGACCTGCTTCCGCTGCGCGGAGGCCGCGATCGTCCGGAACGAGCTGCGCCGGTACATCCATGAGCAGTCGCGTCTGCCCGTCGTCTCGTACTCCTTCACCGAGCGGACAACCTCGGGGACCCTGCTGACGCGGATGGAGGCGCTCGTCACCATCGCCCGCCGCCGCGCTCTCCTCGCGCGCGAACGACAGGAGGGACTCACCATGGGCCTCGACTCGGGCTCGGCGACCACGAAGGCCATCATCATGAAGGACAACGAGGTCATCGGGACCGGCTGGCGCCCGACAACCCAGGTCCAGCAGTCGGCAGACGAGGTGATTGCGCTGGCGCTCGAAGAGTCCGGGGTTCGCCGGTCCGAGATCGAGGCGGTCGGGGTGACCGGGTACGGTCGGTTCCTCCTCGGGAACGCGATCGGCGCGGACCTGATCCAGGAAGAGTTGACCGTCAACTCCAAGGGCGCGGTTTACCTTGCCGATCGCCAGCACGGCTTTGCGACCGTGATCGACATCGGGGGCATGGACAACAAGGCGATCACGGTCCAGGACGGGATCCCGGGCGTCTTCACTATGGGCGGGATCTGTGCGGGCGCTTCGGGCCGTTTCCTCGAGATGACGGCAAAAAGGCTCGGGATCGAGATCACCGAGCTCGGGCCGCTCGCGATGAAAGGCATGGGGAAGAACGTGCCCATGAACTCCTACTGCATCGTCTTCGGCACCCAATCCCTCGTGAACGCACTAGCGGCCGGCAACACACCGGAGGACGTGGCGGCAGCGGCCTGCCACTCGGTCGCAGAGCAGGTCTATGAGCAGCAGCTCCAGGAGGTCGACATTCGGGAACCGGTGATCATGGTAGGGGGAACCTCCCTGATCAGCGGGCTCGTCCACGCGATGGGCGAGCTCCTCCAGACAGAGATCGTGGTTCCCCGATACTCGCAGTTCATCGGCGCGGTCGGCTCGGCCCTGCTTGCCTCGGGCTTCGTCAGGAAGGAGTGAGAGACGTGCCCCTCGACTACTTCGTCGTCGAGTCTCCCGAACAGGCGGGAGTTCAGGCATATATCGACATCGCGAACGACGTGCTGCTCGACCATACCCTCGCGAAGGCGGTGGCGAAGCTCCACATCGCGATCGACCCAGAGTATCCTCTCTTCATCGCGGTCGGCCGACTCGGCCGGCTTCCCCCGCTCATCCGGCTCCGGGACTTCGCCGACGTGACCTTCGAGCCGGGCAAAGTGAAGCTCGGGATCAACGATGAGACGCACCTCGCGGCCCTGCTCGATCGGCTCTGGACGCAGTACGGCAAGAACCGGGTCGAGCAGCCCGACCGCTGGACCGTCGAGATCGCGGACCTGCCCGATCTGCCTGTCGAACGCAATCTCGCTGACATTGTCGTATCCGACCCCACCGAAGGGCTCGTGCGCGACCTGATCTACGCCCTGCTCTCGATCGCGCCCGAAGGCTTCCGCGTTCGCGAGTCCAAGTATGAGAACGGCCGGTTCTGGTTCGCCTCGAGTGAGAACACCCTGCCCGACGACCTGCAGGCACGGGTCAGGGCGCTCTTCGCGAAGATGGGGGAGGTGCCGCTATGATCCTCGTGCCGATCACCTATAAGGGCGGGGTCTACCGCCACGACGAGATCGTGGACCTGATCGCGGACCTCGGCGGGTACGTGATCCAGAAGCACGTGCTCGCGACCGAGGTCGTACTCCTCTGCCTGGTTCCGCGCGACGATATTCCCCTGATCGAGAGGGTCGGCAGACCCATCGGCGGCGAGGTCGAGCTCTCGCCCCTTGTCGGAACCGAGGTCGCGATCGTGACCCCGTCCCTCTCGATCCACCACCTCCCCCATCCCGCCTGTGACATCGCCGAGTACGTGCGCCGACTCGGAGCGAAGTCGAACATGGTCGGGCTCGCCCGGGGCTACGGTAAAAGGGTCGCCCAGACCTCTGCGGAGGAGCGGGAGATCATCAACGAGCACGACTGTGCGGTCTTCCTCCTCGGAAACTTCGAGCACTGTATCGTGCAGAAGATGGAGGTGCTCCGACGCGGGATCGACGTGCCGATCATCCTGACGGGCAAACCCGACACGGACGTCCTGCGGAAGGCGATCGACCCGCCCGTCACCGGCTACGTCGGCAACGTCGGCCGGTTCATGCACCGGACCAAGGAGGCCGATGAGATCGCGCGCCTCGACGCGATCGTGGCCGAGATCGTCCGCGTGCTCGACCTGCGGCGCGAGGAGATCGCGAAGGACCCGCTCTCGGCATCGCCGGCGAGGCTGATGGCCGTGATCCAGGAGCAGGTTCCTGAGGTGCTCGAGGTGACGAGCCCGACGCCGATCACGGTCCAGATCGCGGGGCTCAGGGTGAAGCTCCCGTACGGGGAATTCGCCGAGCGGATCCGATCGGCCGAGGTCGAGGAGGGCGTAACCATCGGCCGGATCGCGGACGTACTCCCGTCGCGGATGCGCGATTATATCCTCGTCAGGATCAAACCCTCCTCGGAGACGGACATCGTCGTGTAGCCCCTTCGGGTTGCGACCGTCCTCTCTTCTCGGAGACCCTGGACATGACATTCGAAGAGGAGCTGTCGCGGATCGTGGAGACCGGCACGGACGAGGCCTGTGCCGGGTGGATGAAGGCGATAGAGCAGGAGTATGGCAAGATCCCGCTGATCTTCCAGCGGATGGCCGAACGGCCCGAGGTCCTGGTCTCGCACCTGCTCTACAAAGATGCGGTCACCAAGACCTCCGCCCTCGACCCCAAGCACATCGAGCTGATCTGCCTCGCGGTGGGCGCGGCCCTCAAGTGTGTCCACTGCACGGGCTACCACATGTCGGCCGCGCTCAAGATGGGTGCATCGCGCGAGGAGATCCTTGAGACCGTTCTGATCGCGGGCCTTATCTCGAACTCCTCGGTCCTCGCGAATGCCTACCGGGTGATCGACGACAAGCTCGCGAAATGCGTCCCTTGCGAGACACAGGGGATCGTCATGGATCGCAGTGACGAATGAGTCGGCCGATGTCGCCGTAATCGGCGGCGGCCCCGCGGGACTCTTCTGCGCGGCCCGGCTGCCGACCGATCGTGCAGTCGTCGTTCTCGAGCGGATGCCCGAGCCGGGGCGCAAGCTCCTCCTCTCGGGCTCGGGTCAGGCGAACCTGACGCACGAGGGGGATCTCGCCTCGTTCCTCGGCCGATACGGCGACCATGGCCGGTTCCTCCGCCATGCCCTGCGGGCCTTCTCCAACGAGGCCCTCGTGTCGTGGTTTGCCGGGTGCGGCCTCCCGCTCGAGGCGCGCCCCGACGGCAAGATCTTTCCCGTCTCTCGCAGCGCCGGCGATGTGCTCGAGGTGCTGCGAACGGTTTGCCGCGAGAACGGCGTCCGGATCGTCTGCGACGCCCGGGTGCGAGATATCGAGCGCAGGGAGGACGGCTTCGTGGTTCATGGGAATGGTGAAACCCTGTCAGCCGATGCCGTGGTTCTTGCGACGGGCGGTGCGTCGTACCCCGGGACTGGCTCGACCGGGGACGGCTATCGACTTGCCCGCGCTCTCGGCCACTCAGTCGTGGAACCCCGCTCCGCGCTGGCCCCGATCGAGCCCGAGCCGTACGCATTCGCCGACCTCGCCGGGATCTCGGTCCCGGACGCGGGCCTCCGGGTCATCCGCAACGGGGGACAGGTAGCTGTGGGGCATGGCGACCTCCTCTTCACCCATGCGGGCCTGTCGGGGCCGGGAGTGCTCGATCTCTCGCGCTTCGTCCGGTCCGGGGATCGGTTGCTCGTCGCCTTCGTCCCGGGTGTCCCTGCCGAGGAGCTCGACGCACGCCTCGTCCGGCTCTGCAGTGAACGGGGAGCGGCCAGGATTCGGACCGCACTCGCCCCGCTCGGACTCCCCGAGCGGTTGCTCCGACGCCTGCTCGATGAGGCGGGAATACCGGAGGAGACGATCGGAGCGCGGCTTGACCGGGACGGACGGCGTCGCCTCGTCGGGGTTCTCGGCGGGTTTCCGTTCACGATCGCCCGCATCGGCGACTTTTCGGTCGCGATGGCGACCGCGGGTGGCGTCATGCTAGACGAGGTGAACCCGAAAACGATGGAATCGGTCATTGTACCGGGTCTCTTCTTTGCCGGCGAAGTGCTCGACATCGACGGAGACACGGGAGGCTACAACCTCCAGGCCGCTTTCTCGACCGCCGCGTTGACCGCGACCACTCTCGGCCGCCGCCCCGGCCGGTGATACCGTGACTGGGGCCGACCATCGCACTCGGTTCTCAGGACCGACGTATCTTCACCTGGACAATTGGCGAGATCGCGACTGCGCTCGTCTCCTTCGCAGCGGTAGAGACTGATCAGTTGCCGTCTCCGGATCTTCCCTGCCTTCCTCGCTCTCGCCGTATTTCATTTCCCGGAGGCGCTGCTTACGCTCGTCGGCTTCTGCAACGCTAGACCCGGATCGGGGCGCTTAGCGGTTTCACATCCATGAAGGCGCCGAGCTGCAGATCTTCGTCTACCCGATAGCACGCGTACCTGAGGTGCCGCAGATCCCTCCGATTCATCAACGTACAAAACAGCTGTGCAGCCACTTTTTTCAGAAAACCTTTTTCTACAGGCTCTTACACAGTTGTCTCGATTGTCGACCATTGCCCCTCCGGGCGGAAAAGCCTGCGACCTCCGGTATCCCGTGATCGTCATCGATGCCGATGGACGGCCAATCTCCATCAGCCCTGGCCTTCGCGCTGCGCTCGGCCTGGGTTCTGACAATTGCCTGCCCGATTCCCTCCGTGCCATCATGGACGAGGCCTCGGCCTGGCGAGTCTACGCGGCACTTCGGTACGGGGGCGAAGCCCAGCGCGGCCCACTCGTCCTCAGATTCCAAGCTCCGGCCGGAGGGCCATGGGATGCGGCCGCAGAGTTCGTCCCGACGACTGAGGGAGGGGCCATGCTCGTGGTCTCGTTCGAGCCGGGACCATGGTCGGGCGAGGACGCAGCCCTTCTCCTCGACCATAGCCAGGACCTGGTCTTCTCCGTACGAATGCAGCCGGCATTCTCGTTCAGGTACGTCAACGCTGCATCAACTCCCATCACCGGTTACGGCCCCGACGAACTCTGCGCGGACCCCACGGTCTTCACCGAAGCGATCCATCCCGACGATCGTGGCTCGGTCGATGCCGCCCTTGTCGATGTACGCCGACTCGGGGCTCCCGTCATCTTCCGCTTCCGCCATCGCAGCGGCGAGTGGCGCTGGTTCGAGTTCTTCGGAACCCCCGTCGCAGACGAAGCGGGCAGGGTTGCCGTTGTCGACGGGATCGTCCGGGACGTCACGGTCCGCCACCGGCTTGAGGAGCAGTTCAGGCTTCTCGTCGAGCGTTCGCCGGAGATGGTCTACCGGATCCGGCTGGTGCCGTATTGCGTCACCGACTACATGAGCCCGGCCTGCGAGGCCGTGACGGGCCATCCCCCCGAAGAGTTTTACAGCAACCCCTGGCTCCTTCTCCGATACGTCCACCCCGACGACCGTCCACTCCTTGAGAGATGCGTCGAATGCCCTGGAGACTTCTGCAGCCGGCCCCTCCTGTTCCGGGTCTTTCACCCCGACGGCTCCCTCCACTGGATCGAGCAGATGAACGTCCCGGTCCACGACGAGGCTGCGGGGCTGATCGCGATCGAGGGCGTCTGCCGCGACGTCACCGAGCGGCAGGAGGTCGAAGCGACCCTGCAGGGCATGAATCGACGCATGAATCTGCTCGCCAGCCTGACGCGGCACGATATCCTGAATCAGCTCACAGTCCTGCTCGGATCGCTCGAGCTGGCCGGTACGGCCGAGAACACCACGGAGCTCGCGTGGTTCCTGAGCCGCTCGCGCGATGCGGCCTGGGCCATCCAGCGCCTGGCCGAGTTCACGCGCGACTACCAGGAGATCGGCCAGGGAGCTCCGGGCTGGGTATCGGTGCCAGCGCTGGTTCGGCGTGCGGCGGACTCCTTTGCCGGAGAGCGAGTGGTTATCGAGGTCCCGAACGAGCCCTGCGAGATACGGGCCGACCCGCTGATCGAGCAGGTCTTCTACACATTGATCGAGAATGCGCTCCGTCACGGCGGCACGGTCGGACGCGTGCGGTTCTCGATCGAGGCGCAGCCCGCGGGCGGACTCAGGATCGTCTGCGAAGATGATGGCGAGGGCGTGCCCGTCAACGAGAAGGAACGGATCTTCGAGCGCGGGTACGGTCGGAACACGGGCCTCGGGTTATATCTCTCGAGCGAGATCCTCGCCATCACGGGGATGACCATCACAGAGACCGGGCGCCCTGGCATCGGGGCCCGGTTCGAGATCCGGGTTCCGCCGGGCGCGTATCGTCTCGGTTACCCTCCCAACCGAGAGGGGCTCCTGCTGCATAACAGCTGAACCGCGTTCGATCAGCGCACGTATGTTTTAGACGCTACTTTGACGAGCGCCGAAGTGGACGGCCCCCGCGATCGCTCTCCGGAACTGATGACGTAGCCGGGCGAATTCCAAGCTTGCGGTTCCCTCACGTGGCACAGTCCTTGAATGTTCCTGCGCAGACAATATAGT
This sequence comes from Methanospirillum sp., assembly GCA_039679395.1. Lineage (GTDB taxonomy): Archaea > Halobacteriota > Methanomicrobia > Methanomicrobiales > Methanospirillaceae > UBA288. The sequence continues at coordinate 9,466 of JBDKUZ010000075.1, forward strand.
CGCGACCGTCGCTGCCCTGCACGAGCCGGCAGTAGGTCGTTTTCTGCGAGAGGCGGCTCTCGTTGATATTCACGTATACGTAGTCGACCCATCCTGATCCCTTCGCGGTCGCCGTCGCCAGGATCTCGTCGCGGAACGCCTTTCCGGCCACGTCGGTCCTGCCCCGGAAGTTCTGTCCGACAAGCCGATAGTTCCCCGCATGCGCAACCATGGTCAGGTTCGTATCGTAGACGAAGGCATAGACCTCGGGATCGGCAGGATCCCGGTACGGTGCTAGACCCGCATTGATCGCCTGGAAGGTGCCAGCAGCGTCCGCGGCGATCCTCTCCGCCGTCAGGTCGACGAGCGTCGTCGCGCCGGTCCGGTTCGCCTTCGCCTCCGTGCACTCGACCCCGACGTACCGTGAGAGAATCCGCTCGTAGGGGGCGACGCCGGCGGCGTCCTTCTCGGTCTTCAGCGCCGCGAGGCTCTGGTTGAACGCCTGGACCACGATCGGGGAGACGTTGCGGTTGAAGGCGAAGTACATGTCGCGCTCCCCGAGCATCCGGACGATCTCGAACCGGCTCGGGTTGGCACCGTACCGGGCGAGCAGGGCTCTCGCGGTTATCAGCGGGTACGCCATCGCGTCCGCGTCACCGTTCAGAACAGCGCCGACGAGAGCGGACGGGTCGGTCTCCGTCAGGATGGCGCTCTCGGGGACACCGGCGGCGCGAAGATAACTGCCGGCGGCGTCGTCGCGCATGGTGACGATCCGATAACGGGCGAGATCGTCGCCGGAGAGCGTCCGGTTGCGGTCCGCGAGCACCACGTACTGGAGACGGGCGATCGGGCCGGCCCAGCGGAAGAGACCTTCGCGGTCTTCGGTCCGCGCGGTAGAGAAAACGACTGTTCCGTTCCGTTCCAGGGCCGCGCGATAGGCGTCGGTCCAGCTCGTGAGGCGAAGCTGGTCTGGTCGGAGGGTCAGATTGAACTGCCCGGCAACAGCACGCAACAGGTCCGGCCCGATCCCCTCGACGGTCCCGTTCAATGCCGAGTTGAGCGGCGGATACTCTTCTGTCAGGAACGAGGCCCGCGCCAGACTCATCTCGGGGAGATACCAGCCGAGGATGCGTTCTCTGACCGTCACATTGTCCGCATCCCTTTCTGCCGAGACCTGGTCCAGCGCGGCCTGGAAGCGTGCCACGGTCTCGTCCGACGTATTGCGGTTGAAGGCGAAGTAGGCCTGATACTCGGAGAGCGTAAAGACAGGCTCGATGCGGAGCGGGTTTCCGCCCGAAGCGGCGAGACGCTGGCCCGGCAGCTCCCCGTAGGCGAAGAGGTCGACCTCACCCGCATCGAGCCATTCGATCAGGGCCTCCCGCTCGTCGGCGAGCCGCAGCTGCGACTCCGGCGCGCCGAGATCCTTCAACTTCTGAACGGCCGCATCGTCGCGTACGGCGGCGATCCGGTACTTCGCGAGATCCGCCGCGGAGGCGACGGTAATATTGCGTTCCCGCAGCCCGAAGAGGACCGCGCGTTCCGGATAGATAGGGCCAGCCCATTTGAACTGGCCCTCGCGCGACGGTAGTCGGGAGGTGGCGAAGAGGACCGTGTCGGGCTCGGATAGCGTTCGATTGTACGCGGTCTGCCACGGCAGGAACTGAACCTCTGCCGCCGTTTGACCGTTGCCGAACCGGCGCAGGGTCTCGTTGAGCAGGTCGATCGCGATCCCGGCCTGTCGACCCTCCTCATGGTAGTTGAAGGGTGGATACTCCTCGGTCAAGAGGATCAAGCGGGCGGTTGTATTCGGAGCTGGCGTGGTCGCGCCCGGTATCGCGGGGGTGCTCACGCATCCAGCGATCAGGGCACCTGCCAGGAGAATCAGAATCAGATGGGAGAAGAACGGCGGTCGCATTCGGATCTATCGCAGTAGGTCGGTTGCGCTCGATATAATCGTGTCGGGATTGGCCGTCGTCTCTTCCTGCCTTCTGGGCGAAACGGGGTAAGAATGTGAAAAATGCGGATATTAGGCTCTGAATTCGAGCCAGTCCAGGTTCTGCGCGTCGCCGACGAACTGGACACGCACGCGGTGCATACCCTTCGGCAACGCGACCGGAACGGTCACTGTCTGCCACCGGGCGAACCCGCCTGTCCGGGGAACGGCCACGGTCGCCCGGTGAACGCCATCGACGAGGATACGGAGCTGCCGGCCCGTCCACGGGCTCGCCACCCGGAAGGAAGCGCGGTACGTCCCGCTGGTTCCGATCGTCAGCGTGTACTCAAGCCATTCGGAAGACTTGACCCAGCCGATATCGTAATTAGACCCGCCACGTTCGATGTCCACGTCATCCTGGCGGTACGCACCGCCCTGGTTTCCGGGCGTCCGATCGAACCAGGCGCCGCCCGCGCGGCCTGTGTCGTAGTCCTCGGCCTCGACCCTGCCCGGAATCGGGTGAGCCTTATACGGCTGGCGCGTCGGGGTCGGCGTGGGAGCGATCGTGGTTGGCGGGACGGTGACCGTCGGTGTCGGAGCTCCCTCGACAGTGAACGGGAGCTGCTCACGCGTGCCGTCGACAACGGCGCCCGTCTCGTCATGCGCCTCGAGACAGAGCAGGTACCGTCCCGCGTTGACGCCCGTGCCGACGATCCCGCCGAACTCGTAGGTCGAGTAGACGATCTCCGCCGGTTTCGCGGGATCGAGCCGTCGGCCGAGCTGGACGGGAATGGTCGAGGCCGCGATCGCGGTCCCGTTTCCGTCGACGAGGGACCAGGCGACGCTCGCGATCCGGTTGACGGGCGTCCCGTCCCGCCCCGACGGTCCAGAGACGACGGTGGCCGGGATCGGGGCGACCACGCCGTACAGGATGCATCCTTCGCCCGATGCGACCGCGATTCCGTCGTCAGGGGAGAGGTCGAGCCTCTTTGGCGTTGGATCCACGAGATCGACCGTCGGGTCGAGCGCAGTCGACGGTCGAAGCTCGGCCCGGGTCAGCGCGAGCCGATCCCCGTGGGCAAGGGTGGCGAGGGACGAGTTGAGGGAGATGCGGGTCCCGTTCTGCGTGACATACGTGTACATCGGCTCACCGGCCGTGTAGTAGTGGAACGCAGTTCGCGGAGAGTCGACGAGAGCCGTCCGGATGATCGTCGAGGTCTCGACCGTGTACGTGGCCGAGTAATTGCGCACATCGTAGAGGAAGAGGTCGTTCTCGGCCGTCGCGACCGTATCGACGAGAGTGCCGGGGCAATCGTTCGAGACCTCGATCGCGTTGTTCGGGACCCATCGGCCCGGGATCACGTAGCCGGTGCTGTTCCAGTAGAAGTACCCGGGAAAGGAATCGAAGTAGATGCGATAGCCGTGTTCGCGGGCGAACGCAATCAGGCGTTCTTTCTGGACGGTCGGCGAGAAACGGCCAAGCGCGGCGTGGGTCTTTCCGAGCGTGATCCTCTTCTCCGCCGTGAGATTCGCAAGTCCGCCCGAGAGGCCCGTCACGCGGATCGTGTAGTCCCCGGCAACGAGATCCGCGAGCGGCCGGCCGTCAAGGTCCGTGTAGTTCGTGTCGAAGGTCTTCGTCACGCCGCCCAGGATGACACCGGCGTAATACTGCGGAGTTACGACGACCTTGTTCCAGGTCTCGCGCAGGCCTCCCGGCTCTCGGACCAGGTCCGGGACCAGCACCGTCCCCTTCGGGGTGCCGTTCGAATAATCGGTCGCGATCGCCGAGAGGGGTGTCGTGCCATTCACAGGATCGACATGGCTCTCGAGCATCCGTACAGGGGTTCCGACGGCATTCGTCCCGCGGAAGAGCTCGATCCGCACGTCCCCCGGAACCGCAATTCCGGCAGGGATCGCGCCCGTCACGTAGAAGTCCCGGCACTCGGCCATCGCGGTCTCATTCTCTGACGGGTAATCGATGGTGAGCGTCGCAGCTGCCGCCGGACCAGCGATGAGCAGGAGCCAGAGCAGTAAGAAGAGATAGCAGGGATAGTGAGCGTTCGGTTCGGTCACAGACCTGGATCTCTGCCCGAGGGAGCGATAATCATTGCCATGCTCTCGGTTCAAAGCCGACTGACGGCGGGGAACGGGGTCCTCCACAACGTGATGGTCGACTGGACTCGGATAGGGTCGAAATGGAGATATCTCCACCTGCAGGAATAGTATACATGGATTCGGGGCACGCCCTCTTCGCCTTTCTCTGCATCGCCGCGCTCTGTGCCGCTGGCTGCACCACCGCCCCCACGAACACAACGTCGACGGCAACCGTCACGGCGACACCGTGCGCGGCCTGCGCGGTGAACGCAACGTCGAGCTCGCTGGCGAACCTCACCGTCGAGGAGCAGCGGCTCGTCGCGTTCGTGAACGAGGCGGCCGCCAATGCTCGCACGAACGGCCGCGAGAAGGCGCTCGCGTCGTTCAACGACCGGAACGGCTCGTTCATCCGGGGGGACCTCTACGTCTTCGCCTACGACATGAACGGGACCGTTCTGGCCCTACTGTTCCAGCCCGAGGTCGTGGGCACCAACCGCTCGGGGGCTGTCGATCTGAACGGCGTCGCGTACATCCAGGATGCGCTCGGGGTGGCGCGGAACGGCTCCGGCTTCTTCCGGTACCACTACCCTAACCCGTCCTATAACTTCACGGTGGAGCAGAAGACGAGTTACGTTGTCGGCCTCGGCGACTGGTTCGTGGGCGCAGGCATCTACATGCCCGATCCCGCTGGGGCGACGGTTCCGCTACAGAGCCGGTCCGGCATCGTCACGTTTGTCGAGCAGGCCGCCGCATACGCGAGGGCGAACGGCCAGGACCACGCCCTCGCCGCCTTCAACGATCCCAACGGATCCTTCGTGAAGGACGATGTCTACATCCTCGCCTACGGCATGAACGGGACCGCGCTGGCGGCACCGTTCCAGCACGAGTTGATCGGGACGAACCGCTCGGAGGCGACGGATATCAGGGGTACGAAGTTCGTTCGGGACGGTATCGCGGCGGCCCGCAATGGCTCCGGCTTCCAGGAGCTCTGGTATCCGAACCCGGCCGACGGCTACGCGGTCGAGCCAAAGACCTGCTACGTGGTCGGTATGGGCGACTGGTACATCGGCTCGGGCTATTACACGGGCCGAACGAACTCGAGTGTGAACGCGTCGGCCCTGTCGACCTAGGAGGGGCTCGCGACCTTCGTGGAGAAGGCGGCCGCTCACGCCCGCGCGCGGGGACGTGAGGCAGCGCTCAAGGACTTCGGCAACCGGACAGGGCCCTTCGCCTCGGGGGACGTTTACGTCTACGCCCTCGACTACAACGGGACTGCGCTGGCACTGCCATACCAGCCCGAGCGGGGGGACGAACTTCTGGAACGAGACCGACTCGACGGGCCAGCACTATACGCAGGTCGAATGCGAGCTCGCGCGCAAGGGCGGCGGGTTCGTCTACTACGACTTTCCAAACCCGGCGCACGGCATGGCGGTCGAACCGAAGATGAGGTACGTGCAGAAGGTGGACGGTTCGTACTGGATCGGGGCGGGCACGTATCTCCCCGTGGCGGGCACGACTCCGGCACGGTGAGAGGCGGCAGTCGAAAAAGGGAGCTCAGTCGGCCGTGATCCAGTCGTACAGGACGGCCGCCGCGACCGCCCCGACGATCGGGCCGATGATGTAGATCGGCAGGTGGACCCAGAGGTTCGGGCCGCCGAGCACCGCATCGGCAAGATACGGTCCGAAGGTTCGGGCAGGGTTGAGCGATGCCCCCGCGATGTTGCCGGTCGTGGTGATCATTCCGCCGACGGTAAGCCCGATCATGATCCCGGCGAGCCCGGCGGGCGCCCTGCTATCGACAGCGAGGCCCATGATCACGAGCATGAGCACGAAGGTCCCGATCGCCTCGGCCACGATCGCCTGGCCGAGCCCTATCCCCGGGAAGGGGGCGGTCGCGCCGAGACCTCCCACCAGGACCGCGTCCGGACCGGCCGAGAATGCGAAGAGGAACGAACCGAGCGCCGCGCCGACCAGCTGTGCCACAATGTAGACGCCCGCATCCGACCAGGCAAACCGTCTCGTCACGGCGAGCGCGATCGTGACCGCCGGGTTGAGGTGTGCGCCCGAGACCCTGCCCAGCGCGTAGATCATGGCCGCGATCACGATCGCGAACGCCATCCCGATCGCAAACCAGTCGGCGAGGCCGCCGAGGGCTCCGATCCCGATATTGAAGGGCGTCGCGGGGGTGGTGCCGTGGGCGAGCATCAGGGTGATCGCCGCCGCACCAGCTCCGAAGTAGACGAGGAGAAGCGTGCCGAGGCCCTCGGCCACGGCCCGTTTTCCAAGCGTGGGGACGCTCATCTACCCGCTCCGGTACGCCTCGTAGCACGGCGGACAGAGCATGCGCGGGAGAGTCATCGGAAGCTTCCGTACCGGGAACGGATACCCTCCCTCGACCAGCTCGATCTCTTCACGCCGGACATGGTCCATGCAGACCCCCATACCGCAGGCGATGCAGGCCGCCACCGCGTCCGAGTCCTTCCCCTCGGTCGCGCAGATGTAACACTTCACTCTAGACCGCCTCCTTCCACTGACAGTACTGGTGATGGAGTTCGACGAGCGCGGCCGCCGCGCAGTCCTTGCAGGACCGGACCGGAGCTGCGGCTCTTGTCGGTTCGAGGGCGATGATGTTGGTCATCATCGTGGCCGTTACCGGCTCCGAGGTCAGCAGGCACGGGTAGTCCGCGAGGCGCATCATCGCCGAGAAACGGACCGTGATGGCGCAGGCCGGGTAGGCGTACCGCTGGGGATTCATCAGCACCTCGTTCTCGTGGATGGGCGCGAGGTCGACAGGGAAGCCCGCGATCTTCGGGACGATTGGACCCCCGGCTCCGTTCCGCATCCTGCGTGCCTTGTCGAGGAGCTTCCAGCCCCGGTAGGCCATGTCCATGAAGTCGCAGTTATGGAGCTCGGCCGCCGCTCCCCGATTCGGGTAGAGCTGGACGAAGTTGTGGTATCGCCTGGTCAGCAGATCCACGACCATCGGGGCGTTGAATCCGTCGAGCTCGAGGAGGTACTCCGTCGCCGCTGCCGACGCTCCCGTCGCGAGCGCGAGCGGCTGGTACGCATCCGTGAACTTTGTCTCGGCAGCCCGGAGCGATCGCTCCATCACGGCGGTTGCAGCCTCGATTGCTGCCATGATGACATCGTCCTTGCACATGTTGAACGTCGACTGCGAGATGTGGTGAGCGATGTCGCCCACGCAGTACGCCGGGACCGTTACGATGTTTGCATAGTGGACCCCCTCGTCGACCGCGGCCTTCACGGCCCCCTCGATATCCGCGCGGTACCGTTTCATATACTCGCGGTGGTCGAAGGAGGACTGTCCAGCCGCGTCCATCAGGACGGCCTGCGCCTCTACCGGGTCGCGGTAGATCGCCTGGAACTGCGCCACCTCCGCGGCGCTCGCCTCGGCCGCGGTCTTCCCGGCCTCGATCGCGTTCGCGAAGGCATCGCCGATCCCGTACGAGGTATTCATCCCCCAGGACTTCGCGGCCAGGATCGCCTGCTTGTGCTGGGTGGAGATCGGTGTGTCCTTGAGAATCCGGTTCACGACGTTCGAGGTCGAACCGGGGATCAGCGCGAAGTCGACGACGCAGGTTGGGCCGTAGAGCCCGCCGTACCGGCGGATGGACTCGCGGCCGATCAGGGCCTCGCTCTTCCCGATCTGCTCTGCGAAGATCTCGAGGCTCTTCGCGAAGGCCGCGTCCTGATCGGCGAGGAGTGACAGCACTACCGGCGTCTGGTAGTGTTCGACGAACGGGTCGTCCTCTGGCCTGACCGTCTCGGTCAGGGCCGAGAGGGTCCCGAAGTGTGCCTCGATCGAGTCGCGGTGGAGCCGGAAGACCGCCTCTGACTGGTCGCCCACGGCCCGCATGCCGCGCGCGGCCTCGAGATAGGCCTTCGCGTCGTCGAGCCTGAACTCGGTCCCGCGCTTCCGCTTCACCGTATCGACATCGGCATGCTGGGCTGCCAGCGCCTCGTCGATCATCTTCCGACAGATCTCCTGTACCATAATCGTCCTCCGGAGCACGACGGCACTCCGCGCACCGATCTGCGATGTGTACCCGGAAAAGGATTTCCAACAGAAGGGCCGAAGTCAGCCGGTCTCGGCCTGATCGGCCGGACAGAAGTTGCAGATCGAGTACCAGAGGTCGCCCTCCTTCTCCCGGATCGGGCAGAGGAACCGTCCCCGACGTTTCTCAACCCGGAACCCGCCGGGGAAGGGCGTGCCGACCGGGTGGCCCGGCCGATCGAGCACGAACATGGAGAAGCCAGCGACAAGATAGTAGAAGAACCGGTGACGAGGGGTATAGAAGTGCGCGTGTCGCTCCGGCCGCTCGTCCCATTCCGAGCAGCCCCGCGGCACCATCTCCCAGTACTCCCGGCACCGTATGGGGTCAGCGATCGGGACTGTCATCTCCGTGAACGTTCCCCTCCGCCTCATCAGCAGGAGCTCGTGGTACGCACCGAAGAGCTGCTCGGCGAAGTACGGCCGGATCGCCTCGCGGTACGGCGAGGGAAGTCGATCAACCTCGTTCTTGAGCCTCCCGCCGATGACCTGGAGATCGAATGCGGGGTACTGCTCTGCGGCGTCTGCGATGGCGGAAGCGAGTTCCCCTTTCGTCCTGGCGGCGCTGCACCGATGACAGACCGTCGAGATCTCCATACCTGTCGTGTGGTGTCGGATCGGTTGAACCTGGCGGCCGTGACAGGAGCAAGCGCACCCGTTCGGATCAATTCGAAATGTTTTTCCCCTCGGCGGGATGAGTGGTCGCCCGGTGACAGTGATGACACTCAGAGAAGAGGTACTGACTCAGATCGGCGCGCTCGTGACGGCCGCGTTCGGCCTGGTGGCCGCGCTCGCCTGGAACGGCGCGATCCAGGCGATCTTCAAACAGGTCTTCGGCACGACGGACACGATCGCGGGCCAGCTGAGCTACGCGATCATCGTGACTATCATCGCCGTGATCGCAACCATAATGATTGCCCGATCGGTCGCCGCGGCCAAGCGCGAGGTCGTCTGAGGCGGGTCCCGCCGTTCCCTCTTTTACAGATCCTCCGTCTCTGCCATGCCGCGGAGCGCAGCCTTGCGGACGGCGGCGGCCACGGCCGGCGCAACGCTCCGGTCGAGCGGACTCGGCAGGATCCGGTCCCGCGACGGATCGGCCACACAGGCCGCAAGCGCGTGGGCGGCCGCGATCTTCATCCCGTCGGTGATCCGGGGAGCCCGCGCGTCGAGCGCCCCCCGGAAGACACCGGGGAACGCGAGCACGTTGTTGACCTGGTTCGGAAAGTCCGAGCGGCCCGTGGCGACCACGGCCGCCCCTGCTGCCAGAGCGTCCTCCGGCAGAATCTCGGGTGTCGGGTTCGCCATGGCGAAGACGATCGGGTCGGAGTTCATGGTACGGATCATCTCCGCCGTGATCACGCCCGGACCCGAGACTCCAATCACGACATCGGCATCGCGGATTGCATCGGCGATTCCACCGGTACGATGCGTGCGGTTCGTCTCGGCCGCGAGGATATACTTGTACTTGTTCTCGTAGAGCCCGTGCCGGCCGTGGTGGATGATCCCCTGACGGTCGCAGACGACAATATCCCGGACCGGGCGGCAGTAGCCCTCCTCGTATCCGATGCACTTGAGGAGACGCGCGCAGGCATATCCGGCCGCACCGGCCCCGATGATCGCGATTGCCAGATCCTCGAACCGACGTCCTGTCGCCCGGCAGGCGTTCAGAAGCGCCGCGAGCACGACGATCGCGGTCCCGTGCTGGTCGTCGTGCATGACCGGGATACCGCAGTCCTGCAGGGCTTCCTCGACCGCAAAGCACCGCGGGGCAGCGATGTCCTCGAGATTGATCCCTCCGAAGACCGGGACGACGCTACGGATACAGTCGGGGAAATCGGCCTCATGTCCGTCGAAGCAGAGTGGGAACGCATCGATCCCGGCGAACGCCTTGAAGAGTGCGGCCTTCCCCTCCATCACCGGCAGGGCCGCGAGCGCGCCGATATCGCCGAGGCCCAGAACGGCCGTCCCGTCGGTCACGATCGCGACCGTGTTCCCCTTCACCGTGTACCGGTAGGCGGCCGCCGGGTCCGCCGCGATCGCGTGGCAGACAGCGGCCACGCCGGGGGTGTAGGCGAGCGCGAGATCCTCTCGCGTCTCGAGCGGAACGGTCGGCCGAATCTCGAGTTTGCCTGGGCCGGCGGCGTGGAGCGCGAGAGCTCGCTCCTTCAGGTCATCGGGGGCCATCACCGATCAGATGTCCTGCGACGATTTGAGCATTGTGACAGAGACCGAAACGACTGGGTTCCCGGCAGGTCGACGCTGAAGGAGAAGTCCCTCACCGGGGCGACTGGGGGAGTGCGGGAATCAGGTTGCGGTTCGGTCGTCTCTGTGCATCGCCACAAAGGATCCAGAGGGATCGATGATGGAGGGCGATTGTGTTTTGTGCAGGTCGCGGAAAAAAATGAAGGCGATTGAAGGAGCCTACTGGCACTCGTCGCAGGTGCACTCTTCGTCGTGCTCGAACTCGCCCTCGAGTTCCTCCTGGGTGATCATCCGGTCGTTCTCGGGTGCGAGGATCCCGATCGGCTCGAAGATGCCGTTTTCACCCTCCCGCATAACACGGATATACCGGACATCGTCCGAGAATGGCGACTCGGTCGAGACCGGTAAGAGCAGGCAGGTATCCTCGAGATCCTCGATCATCGCTCTGAGCTGCCCGACTGTGAAACCCTCGACTTCGTAGGCAATCTGGTAAAATCCCATGGTGATCGGCTCTCCTGTGCATGCCCGCCTAATAAGGATATCTCACCGGCCACGGCCGTGGCTCGACCAGTGGGCCGCGACGAAGAGCCGGACCAGCTCGGCGGCGACGGCTGCAGTCTGGCCCGAGTCGATCGGGCAGACCTCGACGTAGTCGAACCCGATCGAGAGCGGTGCGAGCCGCTCAACCACTGCCCGGACGTCGTAGTGCGAGAGGCCGAACGGCTCGGGCGTACCGAGACCCGGGGTCAGGCAGCAATCAATCGCGTCCGCGTCGATCGAGAGGTAGACCGGACGGGTTCCGATAACGGACGTCACGTCGTCGAGGACCGCATGGATCCCGGCTCGACGAACCTCGTCCGCGGTGATGCAGAGCAGGTCTTTGGCGAATTCGAACTGTTCACGGTCGCCGGAGCGCGCCCCGATGATCGCTACGTTCTTCGTCGCCTCTTCGTACACGATCCTACTTGTGCACCCGTGATTGTACCGGGTGCCGCGATACTCGCTCCGGAGATCGAGGTGCGCGTCGAGAACGACGTACCACTCCGGCCTCGTCGCGCGAACCGCGCCGACGGTGAGCGTGTGCTCGCCGCCGAGCAGGACCGGGAACTTCCCGTCGCGCACGAGTTCGGTGACGGCCTCTTCGACCTGCTCCACCATCCCCTCGGGTACGACGGGGACGTCGAGGTCGCCGAGGTCGTGGAGCGGAACCTGGTCCATGTCGAGGTCGAAAGCAGGAACATACGGCTCAAAATTGTACGTGACCTCCCGGATTGCCCGGGGGCCGAGTCGGGTGCCGGGACGGTACGACGTGGTATTGTCGAACGGGACGCCGAGGATCACGTATCGGGCGTCGTCGTAACTGGCCAGCGCATCGGCGAAGCGGTAACTCTGGACCTCGGGCATACCCATTCAGATATGCCGCGGTCCATATCCAACTTTCTCCGCCGGAACGACGGGAAGAGGGTCCCGGCTCAATCGAGCTTGCGTATGCCCAAGGACTCGATGTACATGAGCTCCTTGCCCGTCTCGACGTCACCCTGCTTCTCGGGCGGGATCTCGATCTCGAAGTTGGTGAAGTCCTTCATGTCCATCATCTGCGCGGTTGTGCCCGTTATCGAGAGCACCTGCGCCGACTTCCGCTCGACCACGGGCACGTAGGCCTTGGTCGAGACAGGCTGGACGATCGAGCGCTTGACCCCGTCGAAGAGCCCCATGCAGTCGATCCGGGACTTGGCCGCACCGTGCTTGCCCGGCTTCGAGATCGAGATCGAGAGGATCTTACAGGGCTCGTCCTCAACAACGACATATCGCCCCTCTTTGAGCTTGCCGACTTCCGTCTGTTCCTTCATTGAAAAACAACCACCATCTGCGAAAATGCAGTAGTAATTTATCTTGATTGGGCTACATAAATGACTCGGAGGCGCCGCTCCGTTCCCACGCCGCTCATGTCGGCCAGTTCAGGCCGATCGGGGCTCAGGACGGAGGCGCCTGTGGAAGAAAGGATGGAGTTCGCGAAAGCCTGTCGGGAGATCGCAGCTGCAGTCGAGGAGGTCGCCCTGCCGCTCGTGAACACCGAGGAGGGAGGCGAGGTTGTCGGCATCGGCGCAGCCCGGTCCGAGACGAAACGGCTCGACCAGGTGGCCGAGGACACTGTAGTCGAGCTCTTGCGCGAGCACTGCCTCTGCCGAACCCTGATCTCCGAGGAGTGCGGCCGCGTCGATATCGGCGGGGATGCCGGGACGATCTTTCTCGACCCGATCGACGGCACCTACAACGCGCTCGCGGGGATCCCGTTCTACGCACTCTCCATCGCGTACGCCGAGGAGGGCGAGGTGATCCGCGGTTTCGTCCGCGATCTCGCGAACCGCGAGACCTTCACGGCCGAGCGGGGCCGGGGCGCGTGCCTGAACGGGAGACCGATCGTGACGTCGCCGACGCACCTCCTCGAGGAGTCGGCCATGTCGATCTACGGCCGCAAATTCGACCCTGCGAACGTGATGGATCTCGGCAGGACCATCCGACGCTGGCGTCTGCTCGGGGCTTCGGCTCTCGAGCTCTGTTACGTTGGTGCGGGCCGGCTCGACGGATTCATCGACCTGCGCGGTACCCTCCGCGTGACCGATGCGGCTGCCGGGATCCTTGTCTGTACCGAGGCCGGCGGAGTCGTGACCGACCGCGACGGTGACGAACTCCGATTTCCCGACGAGGTCTGGCTCGGGCGCTGCCTCGTCGCCACCAACGGCCCGCTCCACCGCAAGGTGGTCGAGTACCTGCGCTGAGTCATGAAAGTCCTCTTCCGCTCCCGGATCGATATGGCGACGGCCCTCGAGTTGACGCAGGATCTCGCGGACCGGCTCGGCGCCCATGGGGTCGCTGTCGCGTTCGATGCCGGCACGGGCGCCGCGCTCGGACGCCCGGGCGAGCCGATCGGTTCGACCGACGCGGACGTGGTCGTCTGCGTCGGCGGCGACGGCACCATTCTGCTGGCCGTCCACGAGCTGGGTCGGCAGCGTCCAATCCTCGGCGTCAACTACGGCGAGGTCGGGTTCCTCGCGGACCTCGAGCCGGCCGAGGCTCCGGCTTTCCTCGACGGACTCGTCCGTGGATTCGCAGTCGAGCCCAGGATGCGGATCACGATCTCCATCGACGAGTCCGTGATCGGTACCGCCCTGAACGAGGCCGTGATCGTGACCAGCCGCCCCGCGAAGATGCTCCGGTTCTCGGTCCTGATCGACGGTGTCCGCTCCGAGCAGTTTCGCGCGGACGGACTCCTGGTCTCGACGCCGACCGGCTCGACCGCGTACGCGATGTCCGCCGGCGGTCCGCTCATCGACCCGCGGATCGAGGGGTTCCTGCTCGTTCCGCTCGCGCCGTACATGCTCTCGTCCCGTCCCCATCTTATCTCGAGCGACCGTACGGTCGAGATTTTGCTGGAATCCTCGAAACCGGCCCACCTCGTCATCGACGGGCAGGCGCAGTTCGAGCTCGACAGGGACGCCCTGCTCCGTGTCGAGCGTTCGGCCGAGCCCGCGCTCTTCGTCGACGTCGGCCGTAACTTCTTCGAGAAGGTCGACCGCAAGCTGCGAAGGCTCTGATCGGCGGGTTTATCCGGCACAGGAACAAGCTGTTGCCCACGGTGAATTCGAATGGCCGAGACTGCCTGTGACTACACTGCGATCGCGGAGACCCTGAAGACCTACCTCGGCCTCCAGGGCTCGCCCGTCGCATTCCGGTTCGCACATACAAAAGAAGAGATCCCCGAGGGGATGGAGGAGGCCCCGGAGACCCTCCGGCACTGCAAGATGATCGCAATGGCCCGGCACGAGGGGAAGGTCTTCTTCGCGCCGTCCGACAAGCACCTCTGCAACGGCGGGGCCTGGGCGCTCGGCCTCCGGCCGCTCACCGAGTCCCTCAAAACCGGCGACTTCTACTACAAGCTCGGAAAATTCGGGTCCCGAGCCGCCTGCCGCCGGACCATCGACAGGATCCCCCACCTCACATCGGGCGAGACCTACGCGACGATGTACGCCCCGCTCGAGGCGACCCCTTTCGAGCCCGAGATCGTCCTGATCGTGACCACGCCGCTCGCCATGCTCAAACTCGCTCAGGCCGCGCTCCATGATCAGGGCGGGCGGCTCACGGCCAACTTCGCCGGGATCCAATCGGTCTGTTCGGACGCGACGGCTCAGACCTTCCTCTCGGGCCAGCCCAACTTCTCGCTCGGATGCGACGGCTCGCGGAAGTTCTCGGGGATCGAATCCCACGAGATGGTGATGGGGATCCCGGCCGAGCTCCTCCCCGCGATCGCGGAGTCGATCGCCTGCGTCGCGGAAGCACCGGGATCGGTCATGAAGTCCTGATCGGAGATCGCCCGGAGAAACGTGGAACTGAGGGCCCTGCCCTCAGTGGTCCTTCTTCTTGGCGCCGAAGAGGTCCGAGAAGATTCCGCCCCCCTTCTTCTCGGCATGCGGCCCGACCTTGCCCTCGATCTCGAGGATACGGGTGTAGTGCTCGCGCTCCTCGTCCGAGAGGCGGCGGGGAACCGCGATCCGGACCCGGACGAGCATGTCCCCGGGCCGGCCCCGGCGCTTGACTCCCTCGCCCGGAACCCGGAGCGCCGTGTTGTGCTGAACGCCCGAAGGTACCTTCAGCTCGACCGTCCGTCCGTCGATCGTCTTGATCTCGACCGTCGACCCGAGCACAGCCTGCGCAGGCGAGATCTCGACCACGGTCTCGAGGTTGTCCCCGACCCGTGCGAACCGCTCGTGGGGCAGGACATGGATCTCGATATAGAGGTCCCCGTTTGGCGCGCCGTAATCTCCGGCCTCTCCGTAGCCTTCCACCCGGAGGCGCATCCCGTGTTCGATTCCGGGCGGAATCCGGACCGTGACCGTCCGCCGCACTCGCTGCGTACCGGCTCCGCCGCAGGTCCGGCACGGCTTCTCGGGCGTCCGGCCCCGTCCGCCGCACCGGGGGCACGGCGACATCCGGACGAACTGGCCGAAGATAGTCTGGCTCGCCTGGCGGACCTGGCCCGTTCCGCCGCACTGGGAACAGGTGGTGATGGTCTTCGTCTCGCTCCCCGTGCCGTCGCAGGCTGCACACGGCTCGGTGTGCCAGACCTCGACCTCGCGCTCGGCCCCGGCAACGGCCTCCTCGAGCGGGACCTGAATTCGCATGAGCAGGTCCGCGCCGCGCTGCGGCCCCCGGGATGCCTGTCCGCGCCCCCCACCGCCGAAGAAGGCGTCGAAGATGTCGCCGAAGCCCGAGAAGTCGGAGGAGAAGCCCCCCTCGAACCCGCCGCCCCCGGCGTAGCTGCCTTTCGAGGCGTTCGTGAACGTCTCGTGACCCATCCGGTCGTACTGGGCTCGCTTCTCCGCGTCGGAGAGGGTGGCGTACGCCTCGTTGATCTCCTTGAACCGATCCTCTGCGCCGGGCTCCTTGCAGACATCGGGGTGGTACTGCCGCGCGAGGTTCCTGTACGCCTTCCTGATCTCCTTCTCGTCCGCTGTCCGGGGGATCCCCAGGCGCTCGTAGTAGTCTCGGGCGGCCATCCGCTATGCGCCCCTACTCCTTGACGTTGAAGTCCGCGTCGACGACACTCTCGTCCTTCGTCCCCGTGGCCGGGCCGGCATCACCCGGTTGCTGGGACGCGGCCGCCTCGGCCTGGGCCTTCTGGTAGAGCTTGGTCGTTGCCGCGTAGAGCGCCTCGGAGAGGGACTCCATCTCGCGCTTCATCCCCTCGAGGTCGTCGTCCCCGAGCGCCTTCTTCAGGCGGCCGACGGCTTCCTCGACCTTCGTCCGGTCGCCGGCCTCCAGCTTGTCGCCGTTCTCTTTGAGCATCCGCTCGGCCGAGAAGACCGCGGTGTCGGCCTGGTTCCGGAGCTCGATCTCCTCCTTCTTCTTCGAGTCCTCGCTCTCGAAGGCCTTGGCGTCGTCGACCATCTTCTTGATCTCGTTCTCGTTCAGCTTCTTCGAGCCCTTGATCGAGATCGCCTGCTCGTTGCCCGTGCCGAGGTCCTTGGCCGAGACGTGGATGATCCCGTTCGAGTCGATGTCGAAGGTGACCTCGATCTGCGGGATGCCCCGTGGCGCCGGCGGGATGCCGGTCAGCTGGAACCTGCCGAGCGTTGCGTTGTCCTTGGCCAGCGCGCGCTCGCCCTGGACCACGTGGATATCGACCGCGGTCTGCCCGTCGGCCGCGGTCGAGAAGATCTGCGACTTCCGGGTCGGAATGGTCGTATTCCGTTCGATGAGCTTGGTCGCGATTCCGCCGAGGGTCTCGATCCCGAGCGTGAGCGGGGTGACGTCGAGGAGGACGATATCCTTCGTCTCGCCGGTCAGGACTGCTGCCTGGATCGCGGCGCCGAGGGCGACGACCTCGTCGGGGTTGACGCTCTTGTCGGGCTCCTTGCCCATGATCCGCTTGACTGTCTCCTGGACAAGCGGCGTCCGCGTCTGGCCGCCGACGAGGAGGACGTGGTCGATCTGGCCGGGCGAGAGCTTCGCGTCCGCGAGCGCCTGCTTGACCGGACCGACCGTGGACTCGACGAGGCTGCCGACGAGCTGCTCGAACTTCGAACGCGGGAGGTCGATGTCGAGGAACTTGGGGCCCGAGGCGTCTGTCGTGATGTACGGCAGGTTGATGGTCGTCTTCTGGACCGTGGAGAGCTCGATCTTCGCATTCTCGGCCGCGTCGCGGAGGCGCTGCATCGCGATCAGATCGTTCTTCAGGTCGATCCCCGACGACTTTCTGAACTCGTCGACGAGGTAGTCGACGATCTTCTGGTCGAAGTCGTCGCCGCCGAGACGGTTATTGCCGGCGGTCGCCTTGACCTCGAAGACGCCATCGCCGAGGGTCAGGATCGAGACGTCGAATGTGCCGCCGCCAAGGTCGTAGACCAGGATCGTCGAGTCGTGCTCTTTGTCGATCCCGTAGGCGAGGGCGGATGCGGTCGGCTCGTTGATGATCCGGAGGACCTCGAGCCCGGCGATGGTGCCCGCGTCCTTTGTCGCCTGCCGCTGTGCGTCGTTGAAGTATGCCGGGACAGTGATCACGGCTTTCGAGATCGTCTCGCCGAGGTAGGCCTCCGCATCCCGCTTGAGCTTCTGCAGGATCATCGCAGAGATCTCCTGCGGGGTGTACGACTTGTCGTCGATCTGGACCTTCTCCGAGGTTCCCATCCGCCGTTTGATCGATGCGACCGTTCGCTGCGGGTTCGTGACGGCCTGCCGTTTCGCGAGCGAACCCACGAGTCGCTCCCCTTCTTTGGTGAACGCGACCACGGATGGAGTCGTGCGGGCTCCCTCCGCATTCGGGATCACGACGGGCTGGCCGGCCTCCATGATCGCCATGCACGAGTTCGTGGTTCCAAGGTCGATTCCGATCACTTTCTCCGTTGCCATTCTTGTTACTCCCTGTTCTGTGAGACTGCGACCTTCGCATACCGGATAACCCGGCCGTTCATGCAGTAGCCCCGGGACACCTCGTCGATCACGGTTCCCTCCGCCGCCTCGGACGGAACGGCCGCGATCGCCTCGTGGAGGGCCGGGTCGAACTGCTTGTTGATGCAGGCGATCGGGGTCACGCCGCGCCGCTCGAGAACAGCCCCGAAGAGCTTCCGGATCTGGGCAAGGCCCGTGCGGAGCGCGTCGTCATCGGCCTGCTCCGCCCGCTCGAGGTTGTCGTAGACCTCGAGCACCTCGCAGATCACCTGCTCGACGGCCGCTTCGACACGGCCGGCCTGGTCCTTCACCGCCCGTTTTTTGTAGTTCTCGAAGTCGGCGGCGAGCCGAAGAAACCGCTCGTTCAGCTCTGCCTGGGCCGACCGGAGCGCGGCGACCTCATCGAGCGGCGATTCCGCGGAATCCAGCCCGGCAGAGCTCTGTTCGGTTGCCTCCTCGTCGGTCGTCATGTGTGGTCCGGGATTATGTAGTATTGTAGTTCTATATATTCGTTATCCATGAGTATCATGCCCATTATCCCGGATCTTCCGTTGATGACGAATCGGGGCCCACGGGTCCATTTTTTTCCGGATCCGGGTCCGGGGATACGCGAGCGGGGTCGATCATCCTAATACCGACGAGGGCCAAACAGCTGCACCATGTCCTCTGCGCTTCTCTCGGTCTGGGACAAGACCGGCCTCGTGGAGCTCGCACGAGCCCTCGCCGGGCACGGGTACCGCCTCCTCTCCTCCGGCGGCACCGGTGCCGCGCTCAAGGCCGCCGATATCCCCTTCACCGAAGTATCGGCCTATACGGGCTCGCCCGAGATGATGGGCGGCCGGGTCAAGACCCTGCATCCCCGCATCCATGGCGGGCTCCTCGGGCGCCGGGGAACCGACGACGCGGTCATGGCAGAGTACGGGATCGAACCGATCGACCTTCTCGTCGTCAACCTCTACCCGTTCGAAGCGATGCGCGAGCGCGACCTGCCCCTTGCGGAGCTCGTCGAGTACATCGATATCGGCGGGCCCGCGATGATCCGGGCTGGAGCCAAGAACTTCCGCGACGTCGCAGTCGTGGTCGATCCGTCCCAGTATCCGCTGGTCCTCGCCGCTCTCGGCCGCGGCGGTTTCACCGACGACGAGCGCCTCGCTCTCGCGCGCGCCGCCTTCGCCCGCACGGCGGCGTACGACGCGGCTATCAGCAATCACCTCAACGCTCCCGGTGGCGGTTTCCCGACTGTGTACACCCGCCAGTGGACCAATGGTCGCCCCCTCCGGTACGGCGAGAACCCCCACCAGCAGGCCGCGGTCTACGGTGAAGAAGGGATCGCCGGCGCCGTGCCCCTGCAGGGCCGTGAGATGAGCTACAACAACTACCTCGACCTCGACGCGGCCGTCAAACTGGTTCGGGAGTTCGATGGCTGTGCGGCCGTCGTGGTCAAGCATAACAATCCGTGCGGGGCGGCGGTCAGCGCAACGCCTGTCCAGGCTTACGTGACGGCGCGGGAAGTTGACCCGGTCTCGGCCTACGGCGGCGTGGTCGCCCTGAATCGCCCGGTCGACACAGCAGTCGCATCCGAGGTCGTCTCGACCTTCGTGGAGGTACTCGCGGCCCCCGCATTCTCGGACGAGGCGCTCGCTATCCTCGCCGCGAAGCCGAACCTGCGCGCGGTTCGAACGGATCTGCCGACAACCGGGGACGAGGTCCGATCGATCGATGGCGGCCTCCTTGTCCAGCGGACGGCGGCATACACGGAGGAGTGGCGCGTGGTCACAAGGCGTGCCCCCACACCGGACGAAGAAGCCGCGCTCCGCTTCGGCCTGAAGGTTGCGGCCCACACCAAGTCGAACGCGATCGTCTTCGCGAACGCGCGTCAGGCCCTCGGGATCGGTGGAGGCCAGCCGAATCGTGTGGATGCGGCCCGGATCGCGGTCGAGAAGGCACGCCAATCGCTCGCGGGGTCCGCCGTCGCCTCGGATGCGTTCCTGCCGTTTGCGGACACGCTCGAGGTCGCCGCGGCCGCCGGGGCGACCGCACTGGTCCAGCCCGGCGGCTCCATCCGCGACAGCGAGGTGATCGAGGCGGCCGACCGGCTCGGGGTTGCGATGATCTTCACGGGCGTCCGGCACTTCAGGCACTAAAAGGGAAGAGAAGGAGGTTCAGGCGATTCGATCACCCGCGCCCGGGCCGGGAGCGCAGGAGTAGACCTCCTCGACCTTGAGGACCAGGAGGGACTTGGCCGGATAGGCCTCGTTCTTCGCTTTCAACATGGCCTTCATCTGTTCGAACTCGGGCCCTTCGGTACGGACCTCGACCTGACCCTTGATCTGGT
>JBDKUZ010000076.1:0-18453 GCA_039679395.1 Methanospirillum sp.
ACCTTTTCCTTCACTCGTAGGCATGACTGCCAGTAATGAGCGAGATCACCTCTTCAAACGATGATTCTCCGCTTGACAGACAGTATCGTCATGCGCGGCCATCACCAATCTAATCCTGCAACCTCGCGGACGATCGCATCGCGTTCTTCCCGTGTAAACGCGATATTTAAGTAAAACTTGAGCGCCGTGACCTCGGTATGACCCTGCGACAGGGCGATATGTGTCGCGCGGTCGGGGTAGGCTGCCAACAGCCACGACTCGAGGGTTTTCCTGCTCGTACGGACCGTCAATCGATACGGATTCCATCCCCCCGGGTCATGACCGGGCACAGATGACAGCTGTGCTGCGCCACCCCACCTGATTAAATTCAATTGCCATGAAGAAGGCGAGGCCGGCACTTTGGGCCGTTCAAGGTATCGCTTTACCGCCGCAACCCCCTTGTCACATAATTTCACATTGCGTGTAATCTGCGATGCCCGTGCCTTGCCTGATCGGATTGTGATGATCCGACGGTCGTTGTCGAACAGATCCGGAGACTGCGCCAGCTGGAGTACCTCGGATAAGCGAAGGCCAGTATACAATAACAGGTCGAACAACAGCACGTTCGAAGGTTTACGGATGACCGAGCGGATTGCCTCGACCTCGACTGGAACCAGTATCCTGGAGGCATTGGAGATCAACGCCGATGGCATTTATTTAGGATGACACCTCGCTGTTCATGGATCGCATTTGATATTTAAATTGTATTGGTTTTATTCAAAACTCTGACATAGATAAATCTAATACGGGCTGCGAAGATGGCAAAGATCATTATGTAACAAAAAGTATGAAAAATATACACCAATTGTGCTACTGATTACTACTCGCTGTGCATGGGGCGGATGTGATCGACTACAGAACCAAGGGGGCCCCAGCCGAATGCCGAACTCGACCTGACACAGGTAAGGGGGAGACCCCCCCTGTCCTCCGAGAACCTTATGGGAGAACGGCAACCACTCTTCATACACGCCGATCCTACTTGTCGGAGACCGCATGCGAGGCTTCGGCTTTGTGAAGCAGGACTCGATCGAACCTTCATCCGGAATTATTTTTTTATTCGGGAAGCGACCTCCCAAGACAAGCCCCGGAGGCCTGCGGGGCAGTCAGGACGTACCTCGGTGTCTTTCCCGAGGTGGAACCGGTCGACGAGTCGCTCCCATACGTCCTGGTCTCGGATCTTGAGACAACGAAATTGTTTCAGTCGGGCCCTCTCAACGCCGTTCCCGTTCTCAGTACCTTTCACCCGGTGCCGTTCGCTGGTAATTCCGAGCGGTTTGAGCGTCTGGGTCACTCGCTTCGCCGACACTCCGAATTTATCGCCGATCATTTTTGACGACACTCTTGCTTCTTGGCCGTCGTTGCTCTCGCGTGCAGCGAGGGCGAGAGCTTCATGAAAGAACAGCCATTCGAGCGCCTTCGCGAGGTCCTCGGGCGAAGGACTGGGGATCATGTTCTGTTCAGCCAACATCTTCTGACGACTCGCCACGTCCCCCCTGAGCCCCTCCACGACCCCTGGGAAGAATTGGAGGACCGTCGATAGGTGCGTGTTCGATACCCCGATCGGCAGGGGGCTTTCGAGTCCGAGAGCCCAGTCGGGGGAATACGTGTGCCAGTGCGAGAGAACGAACCAGGCAATTTTTGCGCGCAATTGCGTCACGGCGTCACGATAGGATGTTGATAGAATGGGCGAGACGTCCTCAAACGAGAATCGCTGCGATGAGCTGTCTTGGCCATGAGCGTCGGTAGCCATGACGGTGATTGGAGCACGCCGTGCGATGACCTCCAGATGCACTGGCGGAGGCTCTCGTAGATAGGCCGGACCATCGGCGTAGACGAGAACGATCCACGCCCCGAAGTCGTGAACGGCGTCCCACCAGAAGTTCTCGCTGCACATGCCTCTCGGGCTGGAGATGGCCGGGATCAACTGGGAGCCAGGCAACGCCTCCTGCGCTCGCCAGAGTGCCCTTGACGATATATCTCCGCTGAGTTGGAGGGGAAGGAAGCACAGCTCACCGACGACCCGAGCCGCCAGTTCGGTCACGTTCTCATCGCTGCCGATTAGCAGCAGATATGGCGGAGTCGCGTGTTTCGATGAGAACCACGAGAACATCAGAGCGAGGATAGCGATCTCCCGTTCTCGCTCGGACAGGGGCGTATACGTCTGGATGTGGTCATCCAGCTCTCGATACAGCGTTGCGACGGGAAGAGGCCGGACCTCGTACATCGATTGAAGGCACGGAGGATCGAATGCCCGGAGAACGGCTCCCAGGACTGGTCTAATCTCGAGCCGCCTCGGTTCGAGGATCGTTCCGTCCTTGAGGTGAACGGTTCGATTGAACTGGAGTTGTGCGTAGTCGTCGAGGTGAACGAACCCGAGCCCCTCCGTGTCTGTCGTGACTTCGAGGTACAGCTTGCGGCCGATCTCAAAGGATGAAGCTGTACGCGCCTGACTCCCTTCATCTGTCAAGCCGCACCCCCCCGCTGAGAATTGCATCGCGTGGCAGTCGTGGCTGCCGTCGTTGCAGCGTCTGAGAAGAAGGCGCAGAAACCGATGGGCTGGGCCATCCCGGATCATGGAACCCCCCGTGCCACGGACTTGTCGCAGCCGGGTCGATGGCTCAGGTATCTCAGTAGCAACCGTGCGCAGACACGGGCGGAGGACATTCACCGCCTCCGCCGCTTGCCAATGCGGGCAGAAGGGCGGTGACCTCGCCCGTTTTTCTGTCGGGATGGTCCGTTACCATTCGTGCGTCGATGTCGATGTGGGGCGCTGTGGGCCGTGTTGTTGATATCGGGATGCCCGTGTGGCTGATCGACGATCTCCCCCCGCTCGGCTGGAGGCAGGAGTACTCGCTCGATCGGGGGGACATCCTCGACGAGTTGAAGATCGCCGCGCTGGATCAATAGCCGGGCGACCGCCCGATGGAGGTTGCCGAGTGCGGTCAGCTGCGAGGCGGTGACGGTTCTTTTGTTCATTGGGGGGTGTCTCCTCGGACTCGGGCCGCCCTTGCCGCTCGCGTCCTAAGGTCAACGTCTGCCTTGGGATATATAAACCTTGTATGCAAAATGGCCAACGAAAATCGCCCAGATATCAAAAAAGGCCCCGGTTTGGGCTTATCATGTGGGATGGATATCGGCAATAATTACCAATAATCATCGATCGCTATCATCATCGCACCCCGATTGAAAAAACGGCGATATTGGGCGTAAAGTGAGATATTGCGGTCAATATCTGTCGCAAACAGCGGGTGGACGTATCTCGGTGCACCAACTCTGCTCTTCGGCTGTTTTCACACGACGCGCGCGCTGCTGAAAACCTTCCACTGGTCGGAACTATCGAGACTCCAAACAATTATTATTGATTATTGGCGATATTTCCGTTTTCTCCACTGAGATCTTCTGTTGCGGTCCCTCCGGCGATTGTATGCTGTTGAGTGAGGTGCCGCATCCCCGCTGGGGTGGCGATAGGTGAACGGCCCCCTTCCAGTGCACTCGCACGATGTGGTGGCAGGGGGGAGGGATTCTGCATTCCGACGCTGTCGGCGCGCTCGGTTCGCCGCCCACAGTTCACGTCCGCCCTGTCGACATCAAACCCCCGGCGGCGAGCAGCTTTCTTGACGCATCTCATCAGGTCAGGATCCGCGAGCACCCTCGGATGGGCCTGGTCGCAGTCGATGATCTTCTCGTCCACGGCGAGGGCGAGTAGCGCGTCCCGCCACTGCCGCATCTCCAGCATCTCCACACATCCCGGGTGAGGTTGATCGATAGGTTCGTCTTGGTAGTGCAACCGTGGATGGGATGGACGAAACCGATGTTCTCGACGGACCGGACGTCATCGTCGGGCGGCTGCCTGATGTCGGTCACCGAGATCCCGAGCGCCTGTCCGAAGGATCTACCCGAGGTCGACACCGATCGCAGCTCCGATGCCGCTTCAGGTTTTTCCTTCTCCCAGCGGACCATGGCTGTGAACCGATCCCAAGTAACATGCGGGATCGCGCAGCTATCACCGGCATCCATCCTGCGCCAGGTCGGTCGTTCTACCGACGTCTGCCAGGACGGCACGTCCGTCCGCCGTTGCAGCAATGGCGGACGAAATGCGCCACCGGTAGGGCATGGTCCCGGAGCTGGGTCCGTGCAGGCCATCGAGGACGAGGCGTCGGAAGACTCCGGGGGCATAGCCGGGCAGGTCGGTGATGTCCCGGACTCAAAACCCGCGCTTCCCGTACGCCTGCAGCAACGCGGTGAACAGATCCCGCTTGTAGCTGGCGAATCCGCGAAGGGATGTGGACATGCTCTCAGCGCCTCCGAGGCCGACTAGCCTTTTGCGAGCCCCGGATCGGGTTCCGCGGGCGTTCGGGGAGGCGCCCTCTCACGGTATGGGTCTGGCGGTGCTGCGCCGAAGGACGTCGAGGAGGGTCGCTCGGTGCATCGACGGGCGCGGTCTCCACCAGCAGGGATTCTTGCTGTTCATCGGGTTCAGCGGGCTTTGCAGTGACCAAGCGCCAGACGCCGCGCTGGATCAGGTGGTCGGCGACTGCACGGTGGAGGGGATCAAGCCGTTCCAGGAGGTGGAGAGAGACCGTTCGTTCTATCATCCGGCCGACACCCCGGAGGCGTCGGCCCAGTGGGTGCTGTAAGCCATGCTGGGTCGATCAGCGGTTGGCGGAGGGGTTGATAAACCAGAAATTTGATTCACTTTGAAAAGCGCAGCTATGGGTTCGAATGGCAGCAATAAATTATAATTATATTATATATATTTCATGGTGCTTGTTAAAGCCCCATCATATATCCACTCTGTCCCTGCGCCGTGCTCGAAATGAAGGTCTCTCCGGAACCCGTCGTTAACCGGCGCACTGGAAGCCATCCCTGCCGGATTGTGCGCGACGCTCGCGGAGGCGAGCGCCTAACGCGCGGAAACGCCGTCAATTTTGCGCAATGGGCAGAAGGCCGCTTCGAGGGGGTCGAACGAGGGGGTGCGCGGCGCGGGAGCCCGGGAGTGATGTGGATGCCCCCGGGGAGTGTGTTTCCGACCATCAGGCCGACCCCTTCTGACACCAGATCGGCCGTGTGAGGACGTCGGTGTCGCGTCGGGAAGAACCCGAGCGCTAACTCCATGCCGGTGCTCGCGGAGACATCTCCACCATATGCCTCCGTTGTAGGTCGATGCACCGGCATTCTCCTCTCGCTACACCTTCACCATCGGCGGCGTTATCATAGGATCACCGAGGCGTTGCTCGTCCAATATCACCTTCTAGCCGTGATCCGGGCAGGCTTCTCATAGCAGCCTCCACCATCGTGTGCCATTCGGGCGTGCGTTCAATGGCACGGTTCAGTTCTTCCAGTGACGCGGCAAACTCCCTGCTCAGCGGGGTAGCGCATCGCCAGCAGATCTCCGCGGTCGGCGGGTTGACCATCCCGCAACGGGCACATTCCCGCGGGGCCATGGCGTCCGCATGGCCACGGTCCCGGGTTCGGATGCCGGCCTGGGTTAAGAACGCGTCATCGATGTCCCGGTCCGTCAAATGTTCGTAGGTTGCCAAACATTTCGTTGCGGTGTTTCCCCACAGTACCTTCTTGATCACGGTCTCGTGGAGCCCGCTGCGGAGCATCTCCGTGGCCCGACCGTGGCGGAACGCGTGAAGGGTAAGATGCTTCGTGATCCCGGCCTTCTTCGCCATCTTCTTGAGCTGGGCGTTCACGACGTCCCATGACAGCGGTCGGTGCTGTCGGGTCAGGAAGACCAGCGCGTCGCTTGTGATCTCGCAGGGGTAGCTGTCGCGCCACATTGCCAGGTATGAGCTCGACGCAAGCAGGGGAACGTACCGCGGGAACTCCGTCTTTGTGTTGACGTTGATGGCGCACCCGAATTCGGTGAACTTGATCTGTCCCCACGTTAGGGTCCCGAGCTCCGCGATCCGGAACCCGCCGTCCCAGAGCATCGCGAAGATGGCCCGGTCACGCGGATTCTGGCAGACTTCGACGATGGCCCTGACCTCGTCCTCCGTCGGGATCATCTCGACGGTCTTGGTCATTCGGTCCTTGCCCGGTGAACGGATCTTATTCAGCTTCTGCAGCTCGATGGTCGAGTGGTCATTCTCGATCATCCACCGGTAGAACCGTTTCAGGATCGTGACGAAGTCGTACACCGAGTTCTTCGTGTACGGTTTCGCGTTGGACTCCGCGGCGGGCATCTCTCTGTCGAACAGCCGCCGGGTCCTCGGCGCGGTCTTCAGCTGCTGGAGCCCGCCGCGGAGGTCACCGATCGAGTTCTCGCAGAACGGGCCGATGAACCGGCGCCAGGCGATCAGGTGGAACCCGAGCTTATTCGCACGTGCGACGCTGATGTTGTTCTCAGCCGTTACCTCGGCGAGGAACTCACGGATCAGCTCTACGTCATCCTCGGTGAGGCGTCCCTCCGAAAGAGCGCGTGAGAATGAGTTCTCGAGAAATTCAGCGCGCTGGCGGTGGAATTGCTGGTCGCGCCGGGTCGGTGCCCGTCGCCTCTTCGTCTGATGCACAGGGACACTCGCGTCAGGCCGATATACATGTTTGACGGGTGAGAATCCGACCTCAGAAACGGATGCGGGGGAAGGGACTCGAACCCCTGAACTCCTTCGAGAGACGCTCTTGAGGCGTCCGCCGTTGGCCGCTTGGCTACCCCCGCGCGGATCATTGTGGAGCCCGCAGCGATATATATGCGGCGATGGACTCAGAGAAAGTCGGCAAGGCCGAGCTGCTCGATCTTCGGCACGCCGAAGGTTGACTCGATGGCGAGATCCAGCACCTCGATCCGCTGTCGTGTGTACTCGGTCACGCCGTAGTCGGTGCACATCCGCCGCGAGAGCTCCAGGTACTTCTTGACCGAGGACTCGTGCACGGTCGGGACGACGGCCTGACCGCACCCGGTGCATTTGCCGCTGAGCGGCATGCGCCGGTACTTCGCCGAACAGCGCGTGCATCTGAACTTCTGTTTAGAGAACGCCGAGAGGTTGCCCATCAGGTCGCGGATGAAGTGGGTGTTCAGCACCCGTTCGGCCACGTCGTCGGCATCGACCGCCCTGAGCCGAACGGCAAGCGCGAGCTCGGCCTCGAGCTTCTCGGCCAGGGTCTCGAGGGAGGTGTACGTCGACTCAAGCGGTCCCTTGGAGATGTCCGATGTGTCGTGCGTGAATCGGAAGCCCTCGACCTGCCCGAAGGTCCCGAGTCGGTGCTCGACCCGGTCGATCAGGGCGTCCACCTCCCTCGGATGGGCGCATTCGAGAGCTGCGAGGTAGAGCTCGAGGGGGTAGGCACTGCCGACGTCGACGTTCAGGGACTCCTTGTCGATCTCCTTGGGGTCGAGCCGCGTGGTCAGCACGAGCGGCGCGTCCATGGTCCCGCCCCGGTTCTCCGGCAGGAATCGGCGCGAGAAGTTCAGGAGGCCGTCGAGGAGCATCATCACGCAGTCCTCGTCGCCGTCGCACTGGCCGGTGAAGACACCGTTCGCGAGGACCGAGTGGTCCTCGGCGACGGTAAGGCAGTAGACGCGGTCGTCGGGGCAGGGCACGCTGTCGATCCGCAGGACGCGGTCGGCCAGGACTGCGGAGCCGGCTGCGGCAGGGAGCGGATCACCGGCTTTGAGCTCGACCGCGCGCACCCGCCGCACCCGATCCTCCTCGAGGACGAGCATCGCATGATCGGGCGTCACCGCGAGAACACGCCCCTGGATCGTCTCGATCCTGAGCAGTGTCGACGGGGCCCGGTGGATCGAGACGGCCGTGATACGCCGGATGTGCGGGCGCCCGGTGGCATCGACGGCCTTCGTCGCAAACGGGCGGACCGGGTCCGACCAGAAGGTGCCCGCGTGGTCGAGGTCGGCGCGCGAGAGGTCGAACTGCTCGAGCACGAACTCCCGGATCGGGACACGTCGCCATGCGGCCCGGTAGTCCCAGACCTCGATCTCGGTCTCGCCGTGGAAGCAGTTGCGGCGCTTGGCCGCGTGGAAGAACGGGTGGGCGTAGCCGACGTTCGCCTTCGTATACCCGACGAGCCGGCAGAGGACGCCGGCCGACGTGTGCGGCGCGAGGCCGATCAGGAGCCGGCCGATGATGTCGGCCGGGGTCGTCGCCCGGTAATACGGCGGGAGGCCGTAGAGCCGTTCGAGCTCGTCGTCGACGAACCCTGCCACGCGGACCAGCCAGTCGCCGCACTTCTCCGAGACGAGGATGTCCTGGGGGCGAAGCTCGAGCACCTGGTCCGCGTCCTCGAGCGGCCGCCCATCGATATCGGTTGCATATCCGAGCTCCACGAGCCGCGCGGGTTCGACCCCCAGCTCGGCCGGCCGGACGTGCGTGACGGGCAGGTCGATCATGTCGTACCGGACAGTTCCGTCCTTGAAGACGTAGAGCCCGGCCTTTGCCCGGAGCACCCCTTTCGCAAGGTCCTCAACGGCCCGCTCGCGCGAGATCATCCCCTTGACCCCCTTGACGAGTGCGACCTGGCTCGCGCGAACACCGGACCGCTCCATCGCGTCCGCGAACTCCTCGCGGATGTTGATCTGGATCTTCTGCGAACAGGCCGTGCCCGCGTCACAGGCAGGGCAGCGGTCGGTCTCGACGAGGCGGTTGCAGCGCGGGCAGCGGAAGACGGGGAGGGTGTGCGCTCCGCAGACGCATCGGTTGCGGAACGTGACCGTGCCGCAGGCAGGGCAGCGCCGTTCGCCGACCTGGGCCGTGATCACGCCCCCGTCCATGTTCGGCCGGTCCGCATGGGTCGCAGCCCCCTGGAACGAGCGGCGCGAGCCGCCGGCCTCGCCGACAGGAAAGAGCGCGTGCGGCGGCGGTTTCATCTCGCGGGGCTTGGACTTGCCCGGCCTGCCCATCCGCCCGCCGATCCGGGTCCCGGCCTTGCCGCGCATGCCCATGCCCGAGAGGTGTCGGAGGAGGGCGAGCGTGTCGGCACGCGGCGCATCGTTCCAAGCCGGGCTGCGACGCAACCCGAGGTCGAGGCCGAGCGCGGCGAGCAGGACGAGGTGGCGGTCGATCACGATCTCTCCGTTCCGGACGCGGTGGGTCACGAGGGCCTCCTCGAGCCACCGCTTCGGCTCGGGCTCGTTCGGCATCCGGAGAGCACCGTCCTCGATCCGCCCGCTCTTCGCGATGAACCCGGCGAGGGCGTCGATCGCGGCAGGGGGCAGATCGTCCAAGAAGGGCTGGAAGGCGGGGTGGAGGTAGCCGCCCGAGAGCGCGTACCCGATCGCCTCGACCTCGTCCTGCGGCGGCGACGCCTCGTGCTCGAGCCGCCACCACTCGTCGCAGTACCCGGCCGGCACGAGGACGTGGTTGTTCTCGAGGAACTCGCCGTACGAGATCAGGATCTCGCCGACGTCCAGGACCCGGTCGACCTCCGGCCCGATGCGCCGGGCCTCGTCGAGGTCGTCGATCCGGAGTACGTCCCCGTTTCGGAGCACGACCGTCGGCCCCTCGATGGTGTCCACCGGTACGATCCCGGCCGCCTTGCCCGGGCGCTCGACCTTCATCTGCGTCCCGATGGCGAGGAACTCGCCGAGCAGATGCATGGTCGCCGGGTTCAGCCCGCCCGCTGCGAAGCCCGTGTTCCGCGACCGGCCGTACCGAAGGCGGAAGCCGCCCGTCCGCATCGGATGGGAGAAGACGGGCCGGCCGGCGATCAGGTCGCGGAGGTACTTGTCCTTCGGCTTGACCCCGACCTCCTCGTCGTCGGAGGACTTCGCCGCTCCGCCGATCAGGATCTCGAGCCAGTCCCAGCCGGCCATCTTCATCTTCCGGACGTTCTTCTGGACCTTCGGCGCCTTCAGGGCGAGCCCTTCGGCGATCACGAGCGCCATCCCGCCGCGGACGGTGTTGGTCTCGACCCGCTCGAGATTCCGGTACCCCGAGACCTCCTGCTGCTCGGTTGCCTCGCCGTCGATGCAGACCGGGCAGTTCTCGACGATCATCCGGATCTCCTTCTCGCTCGGCAGGTACTGGAGACTCATGATCGAGTTATACTGGCGAATCTCCTCGACGTAGCGCTCGACCTCTTCGGGGCGAGGAAGATAGCGGTTGATCCCGAGCGCCTGCCGGACGTAGTCGCCGAAAAGGACGGAGAGGGCCTGCGCGGTGCCGCCGGCGGAACGGATCGGCCCGGCATAGTAGATCTTCAGGTACTCGCTCCCGTCGTCGTTTCGGCCGAGCCCGACCTTGCCGATCCCCTCGGTGGGAGCCGCGACCACGCCCTCCGTCAGGAGCGCCATCGCGGTCCGGATCGCGTGATCGAGGATCTCCTCCGCCGTGGTCTCGCCGAAGCGGCGGGCGACGAAGTCGTCGCCAATCCGGAGGGCGGCCTCCTCGCGCGACATCTCGGTCTCGAGCTCGCGGATCCGGGCTGCGACTCCCGCGATCCCGAGTAGGGCCTCGACCCGGTCCGCCAGGTCGTTCGCGACGGGGATCTCGACCGTCGTGGTCGGGTCGAGCCCGGCGCGCCGGGCCTCCTCCGCGATCGCCATCGCTTCGGCCAGCTGGGCCTGGAGCGCGTCGAGGTACGCGGCCATGGCGGGGGAGACCTCGGTCATCCCCGAAGCATAGGCGGTCCGGCTTTATTGTAGTGTTGTCAGCCGGAGAATCCCGTCCAGCACGGCCACCGCGCCCGCCTTGTCGAGGGGCTGGTTGTCGTTGCCGCACTTGGGCGAGTAGATGCAGGACGGACACCCGTCCTCGCAGGGGCAGTCCGCGACCAGGGCCTGCGCCGTCGCCGCGACGGCCGGCAGGAGTGCGGCCGCCGTCCTGGCGAGGCCCGCGCCGCCGGTGGCGCCGTCGTAGACGCAGATCGCCGGACAGCCGTCGCCGTCCGAACCGGCGGACGAGAACCGGACTGTGGAGAAGCCGCCGAGGTCGGCGCGATCGCAGAGGAGGTGGATGGGCAGGCACGCGATCAGGGCGTGCTCGGCGCCGTGCAGGGCTCCGGCGGGGTCGAGGCCGGCTCCGGCGAGCTCGGCGGGCAGACCGGACGGAAAGGTCCACCAGCACCCCGTCGTCTCGAACGAGAGCGGGGGGAGGTCGAGGGGGAGAACCGCGAGGGTCTCGCCATACCGCCGGACCCGGTACCCGCCGAACTCCTGGACGACCGTTACCTCGCCCGTCCGCACGGCGAGATTTCCGTGGTGATGCTCTCCATCGGCTATTCCAGGCGTGATCGTCGTCGAGAAGAGGGGAGCCGTCTGGTAGTCGAGATCGACGAGTTCGGCCGTGCACTCCCGGGCTGCGAGATCCATCGCCGTGACCCGGTAAGTCTCGGCCTGATGCAACAGGACCGCGCCCGGGTGCGCCTCGCGATATGCGTGGTCCCGGTCGAGGGTCTCAAGGAGGTGGCCGTCGGCGACGACGGTGAACCGGTCATCCGCACCGCCCGCGAGGTCGACCGCTTCGACGGCCCGGCCCGGCCCGCAGTAGACATGGCCGTACGGGGTGTCGCGGAGGAGGTGGCAGTCGCGGAGCGGCCCGAGAAGTGGCTCGAGCCCGCCGCCGAAGAGCGAGCGGTCCGCGTCGGTGAGCGGGAGCTCGGCCGCCGCGCAGAGAAGGTGCCCTGCGAGCACGGCGGGGTTCGAGGGATCGAGGCAGGCGTGCTCGTGAGGTCGGCCGAAGAACGCGGCAGGATGGCGCATATAGTATTGATCGAGCGGTCCCTCGTTCGCCACGAGGACCGCGAGCGCCAGGTTGCCGGTCCGGCCAGCCCGCCCCGCCTGCTGCCAGGTCGCGGAGACCGAGCCCGGATATCCGGCGATCACGACCGCGTCGAGCCCGCCCACGTCGATCCCGAGTTCGAGCGCATTCGTGGTCACCACGCCCCTGAGCCGCCCCTCCTTCAGTCCCCGCTCGATCCCCCGTCGCTCCTCCGCGAGATAGCCAGCCCGATACGTAGCGATGACCTCCGGCTCCGCGAGGTCCTCCCGGGCCCAGGCCCCGATCAGCTCGGCGGACTTCCGCGAGGGGGCAAAGCAGAGGGTCTGGAGACCCTGCTCGACGCAATCGACGAAGAGCCGTTTTGCATCGGTCAGGGTCGACCGCTGTCCCGCCGCGGATGGATTGAAGAGCACGAACTCCCGCGGGCTCCGCGGAGCCCCGCTCTCGTCGATCAGCACGGCCGAACGCCCGGTGAGGGTCGCGGCGAACTCCTCCGGGTTTGCGAGGGTCGCCGTCGAGATGACGAAGACCGGGTTGCCGCCGTGGTGGCGGCAGACCCGCTGGAACCGGCGGAGGAGAAGCGCGATGTTCGCGCCGAAGACTCCGCGGTAGCGATGGGCCTCGTCCACGACAACGACCTGGAGGCCCGCTAGAAACCGGTGCCACTTTGCGTGCCAGGGCAGCACCTGGTGGAGCTCGTACGGATTCGAGAGGATGATCCGGGATCGCTGCCGGATGCCGGGCCTGCGCGAGGCCGGTGTGTCGCCGTCGTACACCGCGGGGCCGATGGAGAGTCCGGTGGCGGCTTCGGCAGCCTGAAGAACCCGGAGCTGGTCGTTCGCGAGCGCCTTGGTCGGATAGAGGTAGAGCGCGGTCGCCGTCCTGTCGAGAGTAAGTGCCTCGAGGACGGGCAGGGTGAAGGCCAGCGTCTTGCCCGATGCCGTGGGCGTGGTCAGGACGAGGTCGTGCCCCTCGCGGACCGCATCGAGGGCCCGGGCCTGGTGAGTGTAGAGCCGGACCCTCTCCCGGGCCAGCCAGCCCGATAGCGGTTCGGAGAGAGGCCGGGACGGGTCCGCGTACTCCGCTGGCCGCCCGGGGATGCGCTCGATATGGGCGATGCAGGATGCCGGCGCGGTCCGGCCGAGGACCGCAGCGGCTCCCTCAGCCGGCAAGGCAGACCTCGCGGAGCCGGGCGACGAGCCTGACCATGGAGACGAGATCCTCCCGGTTATGAGCGAGGATCGGCAGGAGCGGGCCCGGGTTCCCCGAACGGTGGTACGCCGTATAGAACTCGGGGACCATCGCCGACGGCAGGTCGTCGAGCGGCCGCTCGTGTCCGAGCACGCCGGCCTCGACGGTGGAGAGCCGGCAGTCGGGGAGGCGGTCGCGCCAGAGCCGGCGGGCTATCGGGAGAAGGTCGAGGTGATGGGCCGGGACGGCGTGGTCGAGCCCGTAGTATGCGGCCCGCTCCGCGAGGTACGGGACGTCGAAGGAGCGGCCGTTGAAGCTGACCAGGAGACCGGAGTCGCTGAGCGCCGCGAGCGCGGCAGCGAGCGCACTCCGTTCGTAGGTGGGGTCGCGGACCAGGTGCTGCTCGACCTCGATCCGGCCGTCCCGGAGCCGGGCGAGGCCGAAGAGGATCACCGGGCGCGAGAAGAGCCCGAGCGTCTCGAGATCGAGGTAGATATGATCGGACTCGTCGCGGAGCTCGGCTGCGAGAAAGAAGTCGGGGTGGGAGCACCCGCGGCGGTCCGCACAGAACCGGGCGATCCGGGACGGGTCGCCGGAGTCGAGGGCTTCGAGCGCCCATTGCGCTGCCGGCGCGAGGCGCCGGTGCCAGACGAGGTCGTCGATCCCGGTGTAGCCCCGCCTGCCGAGGCGGGACTCCAGGGCCGGGCCGACGCCGTGGACGAGCCGGAGGTCGCGGCGCAACAACTGGAGGGCGGCGTCCGGACGAGGCGCCGGGCCGGGCGTCGATTCGGACGAGGAGACGACCCAGGATTCACCGAGCGGTCCGTCAGTCCAGGCGCCCTGGACGGCCTCGTCGACGGGGACGCCATCGTACGCCGCGAGCAGGTCCGCGAGGAGTGCACGGGCACGGCCGTAATCGGTCGAGAAGACGTGGCGATCGACAAAGCTCGCCCGGAAGAGGTTGTCGTTTCTGACGACGGTGTACTCGCGGTTCTCGTCGATCGTCTCCCTGAGTCGAGCTGCGACTACACCGAGCGGTATGCCCACCATCGATACTGAAGAGTGTCTTCGGCTGGGCGCTATTCAATATTCAGATCGCGGTGTGAAAGTGAACGGGGTTCCAAACACCCACAGCGGACCGCACTTTTTTGTGTTGCCCCGACAATGCATTCTGCGATGTCTTCACCCCTTGCGGCCCTGCTCGAGGAGCGTGGCCCGATCCGCTCGGTCGGCGTTGTCGGAATGGGCTACGTCGGGATCCCGGCAGCCGTCCTCTTCGCGCATGCGCCGGGGATCGAACGCGTGCTCGGCTTTCAGCGCGCCTCGCCCTCGTCGGGGTACAAGATCGAGATGCTGAACCGGGGTGAGAGTCCGCTCAAGGGGGAGGAGCCCGATCTCGAGCCTCTTCTGGCCGGCGCCGTCGCGAACGGACGCTTCGCCTGCACCTCGGACTTCTCCCGGGTCGCCGAGTGCGATGCGGTCACCCTCGCGATACAGACCCCGTTCGCGGACCCGAAGGATCTTCTCCCCGACTTCGGCCCGCTCTTTGACGGCGTCCGCCGGGTTGGGGAACACCTCTCCCCCGGAACCCTCGTCGTTCTCGAATCCACGATCACCCCGGGAACGACGGTTGGTCCCGCTCGTGAACTACTGGAGGAGACCTCAGGTCTCCGCGCCGGGACCGACTTCGCCCTCGCCCACGCACCCGAGAGGGTGATGGTGGGCCGACTCATCCGGAACATCCGCGAGCACGATCGGATCGTCGGCGGGATCGATGCCCCCTCGACGGCCCGGGCCGTCGAGCTCTATGAGCGCGTGCTGACCTCTGGTCGGATCATCCCGATGAGTGCGACTGCGGCAGAAGCGACCAAGACCGCCGAGAACACCTTCCGCGACCTCCAGATCGCGGCCGTCAACCAGCTCGCCCTCTACTGCGAGGCGATGGGGATCAACGTCTACGACGTCCGCACCGGCGTCGACAGCCTCAAGGGCGAGGGGATCACCCGGGCCATCCTCTGGCCCGGCGCCGGCGTGGGCGGCCACTGCCTGACCAAGGATACCTACCACCTCGAACGCGGTGTCCGGACGCTCGGAAAGGACGCGCTCGACTTCCCCGAGGGTCTGATGTCGCTCTACGTGGTCGCCCGCCGGATCAACGACTTCATGCCCGCCCACATGGCACGGCTGACGGGCGACGGGCTCGCCCGGGCGAACCTCCCCCTCGAAGGCGCCAGGATCGCCATGCTGGGGTGGGCATTCATCGGCAACTCGGACGATGCCCGGAACCCGCCATCGGAGCCGTACCGCGACCTGCTTATCGAGGCCGGTGCCGAGGTGCGGGTCCACGACCCCCACGTCCTCTCGTATCCCGATGTTCCTCTCTCCCGCGACCTCGTTAGTGTTGTCGAGGGAGCGGACGCGGTCGTGCTCTTCACCGACCACGACGAGTACCGTCGCCTCGACCCCGAAACGGTCCTGAAACTGACCGGGCGTGACCACCCCGTGATCGTCGACGGTCGCAATCTCGTCGACCCCGACGCCTTCATCCGGACCGGGTGGATCTACAAGGGGATCGGACGCGGCGACCGGAACGAACACCCGATCGTCTGAAACCGCAGGATTTTCCTCCGATTCCATTTTTTCCAGCGGTCTACCTTAGCAACCGCTGGAGACAAAAACCAAAGTTTTTAACCGTGCGGGCAAAATGGTAGAACTGCAGTATGTACCATGTACTCCGCTGCCCGGGGTGCGCGACCTTCACCTATGCCGACCGGTTCGAGCGCTGGAAGCTCTGCCACGTCTGTGGCGAGGTGATCAACGTCAAGGCGGTCCCGCACTACCTCGACGTCCGGGACTATCGCGATGCGGAGGAAGTGGTCAACCAGCTCGAGGACTATCTCTATATCTCGGGACGGAAGGAGCTGACGCAGACCGAGCTTCTGACGCTCCGGCGCGAGTACACGACCTGGCTTCGCCTGCAGAATGCGGAGCCGTCGGCCCCCTGACCTGGAACCCGTGAACGTCTGTCGGTTCCCTTTTCCATTTTTAATCGCGATCCTGTCGGCGTGCCACTCTCTCGACGAATGGACTCGGAGCCCCGTCGCCTCTGCGTGAGCGTCCGGCCTCCTGCGACGGAAGCATTCGCGGCTCCGGCGATTCGGTTCGGTCCCCGGATCGGCCGATGGATCACATCTCGTTCAGCCGTTCGAGCCGTCGACAGGCCTCCGTGAGAGTCTCGTCTCGCTTGGAGAAGGTGAAACGGAGCCGATCGGACCCTCCCTCGGCAAAGAAACTGCTCCCCGGCACGGCCGCAACCCCGACCTGCTCGACAAGGAGATCCGCGAAACTCAGATCGTCGGTGTCGAACCCCGATATGTCGGAGAAGAGGTAGTACGCGCCTTCCGGTAGTTCGCACCGCAGCCCGGCGCGGGTCAGTCCGTCGTGGAGGAGCCGACGCTTTCGGTCGTAGAGAGCCGCCAAGTCGTCGTAGTACGCAGCCGGGAGCTCGAGCGCTGCCGCGCACGCCTCCTGCAGCGGCGCCGGAGCGCCGACGGTGAGAAAGTCGTGGACCTTACGGATGGCCCCGCTCAGTCGTCGGTCGGCGAGAGCGTACCCGACACGCCATCCGGTCACGGAGTAGGTCTTGGAGAACGATCCTATCGTGACCGTTCTGTCCTCCATTCCCGGGAGGGAACCGAGTGAGAGGTGGCGGTGTCCGTCGTACAGGATGTGCTCGTAGATCTCGTCGACGAAGGCGTAGGCATCGTGGTCGATACAGAGGTCGGCGATTGCCCGGAGCTCGCCGGGGGTGTATACTCTCCCTGTCGGATTGTTCGGGGTATTCAGGACGATCGCCCTGGTCTTCGGGCCGAATGCGGCCCCGAGTTCGTCCTCGTCGATTGCGAATCCGGCTCCGCTCCTCACGAAGACGGGGGTCGCGCCGGCAATGGCCGTATCCGGACCGTAGTTCTCGTAGAACGGTTCGATCACAACCACCTCGTCTCCCGGGTCGACGAGCGCGAGCATCGAGGCGATCATCGCCTCGGTGGAGCCGCAGCCGACCGTGACCTCGGTCTCGGGGTCGAAGTCCATCCCATTATAACGGGCGACCCTGGAAGCGAGCCCTTCACGAAGTCTCTGCGTGCCCCATGTGATTGCGTACTGGTTGTGATCGTCTCGGATCGCCCGGCAGGCCGCTTCCTTCAGCGCGTCGGGGGCAGCGAAGTCGGGAAAACCCTGTGCCAGGTTGATCGCGCCGGCCGTGTTCGCCTTCCGGGTCATCTCCCGGATCACCGATTCGGTGAACCCGGCCGCACGGCTCGAGAGCCGTCTCTCAACCTGCATACCAGACTCTTTGATAGTACAGGTATTGATGATTACCAGGGAGACCGCACGGAAGGGCCCCCCTGTGCGTCCCTCGACGCGACGAGGATCCGGAGCCGTCGGGACCCGCCCGATCCGTTGTCGGGGAAGAGATCGTTCCGACGCCCGGAAGAAAATCGGCTCTGATACTTCGAGGCTTCCCCGTGCCTGCGGTTTGAGCGGGTTGGCGAGATCGCTGCCATCGTCTCCGTGCCGAAGAAAGGATACGGCAGGCAGGCCATCGAAGGAATTTGTGAACGGTTACGCGCCTTCGACGTACCTCTTGAAGACGCCCTTCTTCACCTTCAGGATCTTGCACTCGGGGCAACGCCAGGTGTCGGGGAGGGCTTCGAAGGAGGTGCCCGGCGGGATATTCTGGGTTTTATCTCCCTTCTCGGGGTCGTAGATGTAGTGACACTCGAGACAGATCCACTTCTCCATTGCCATGAGAACACACTCTCGCATTCGTTCTTCGGTATGCGAACGAACGATCAATTTGGCAGGCCAGGATGATAAAGGGTGCGGAAAAAGGGATCAGAGGAGATCCTTCAGGTAGATCTGGACGGGACCGAGGGTGCCGCCGTAGTTACCGGCACTGATGAAGGTCACGCCGGGGATCTTCGCGGCCGCCTTCACGCCCACGGCCATCGCGTTCCTGACGGATGCCTCGTCCACGCCGTCGATAACGATCTCGTAGATGGCCTTGACGCCCTCGGGAACCTTGGTGTCGGGCACCTTGTCGCGGAGCGTGGGGCAGTACTTCTCGTTCGTCGAGGCGTTCATGAACTTGTACTTCGAGCCCACCTTTGAGCCCGAAGCCACGATCCCGCCCGGGAACGGGGTGATCGCTCCGGGAACCTCGGCGATGGCGTCCACGGCAGCGATTGCGCCGTTCAGCGCAGCCATCTGGTTCTCGCCCATCACGAAGAAGTTGCCCCCGGCGACTCCTTTGACCGCGCCGTACTCCTCCTCGACGATGAAGTCGCCCTCCATGATCGGGATCGCCCAGCAGTCGCGGCCCCCGACCTTGACCTGGTACTCGAACTTGTCGCCGAAGAAGTGGAGCTTGACCGGGATCTTCTCCTCAGCCTCGGGCATGCCGTTGAAGGAGGCCGTGGTCGGCGCCGTCAGGATGCACTCCCCGATCCGCTCGATCAGCTGCTCCTTCAGCTTCTTCTTCGAG
>JBDKUZ010000077.1:0-2132 GCA_039679395.1 Methanospirillum sp.
CGCCGCCGCCGAACGGATGGTCGATCACGTTCATCGCGACACCGCGGACGCGCGGCCAGTTCGAGGCCGTGTTCTTCATCTTGTGGAACTTCTTGCCGGCCTTCACGAACGGCTTCTCGCCGCGGCCCCCGCCGGCGACGACGCCGACCGTGGCGAGGCAGCGGTTGGAGAACCACTTCATCTTGCCCGACGGCATCTTGACGCCGACCGTGTCCTCGGTCTTGTCCACGACGATCGCCTGGACGCCCGACGCGCGGACGAACTTGCCGCCGTCGTTCGGCCGGGCCTCGATGTTGCAGACGTAGGTGCCGGTCGGGATCTGTCCGAGCGGAAGGGAGTTGCCGTTCCTGAACTCGGCCTCGGCGCCCCAGGCGACGGCGTCGCCGACGCCGGTCCCCTCGGTCACGAGGAAGTAGGTCTTCTTCTGGTCCTCGAGCCGAACGAGCGCGATCGGGGTGTGGCGTGCGGGGTCGTGCTCGATCTCGATCACGGTCCCCCGTACGGTCACCTCATGCGTGCCCGCGTGTTTCAGCTCGGCCTTGTACCGGTGGGAGGGGACCCGGTATGTCGGGCCGCCCCTCCCCCGGTTCTGCGTGGTGATACGATGTCCCATCCTGGCACCTCACATGACGCCGAGCCGTGAGAGGATCTCCTCTGCGGCTTTCGGGTCCTCGAAGCTGACGATTGCCTTCTTTCGACCGTCGGTCGTGTTGATCGTCCGGACGGCGGAGACGGGGTGTCCGAAGGACGCCTCGAGCTCGCGCTTGATCTCGGGCTTGGTCGCGCGGTTGTCGACGAGGAACTGGAGCTTCGAGTTGCTCTCGAGCGCCAGCATCGCCTTCTCCGTCACGAACGGGAACCGGAGGATCATGACCGGTCCTCCAGCCGCTGGATCGCGCCCGCGGTCCAGACCGTGAGCCGGCCCGCGTGCGTGCCCGGCGCAAGGTCCTCGACGTTCAGCGCGCCCACCGGGACCGCGTCGACCCCGGCGAGGTTCCGCGCCGCCGCGAGCGGTTCGTCCGCGGTCACGATCAGGAGCGACTTCCGCTGCTTGTATCGCCGACCGCGCATCTTGCCGCGCCCGGCCCGGACCTTGTGGCTGTCCTTGGCCTTCTCGACATCGGCGTAGACGCCGACCGCGGAGAGCGCCCGGACGAGGTCCTGGGTTCTGGCGACGGCCTCGAACGCGTTGTCCATGACGACGATCGGGGCGTCACCCTCGAAGAGGTGGCCGCGCTCGCGAACGAGCTCGGCGTTCATGGTGGCCGCGATCGCCGACCGGATCGCCTTGCTCTTCTCCTTCTTGTTGATCCCCTTGATCAGAACCTTCGCGACCTTCGGCGGGTGCGCCGCACGCCCGCCCCGGGCCTGCGGAACCTTGACCGCACGCGAACCGTTGTGGAGACGGGGGACGTGCGATGCGCCGCGCCCCGACCCCCAGCCCGTGCCGACCGACTCGACGCCCGCGTTCACGTAGGTGCCGTGCGGCTGATACCGCGTCGACTGGCTGGCGATCACGGCCTTCCGGATCAGGTCCGGGCGATACTCCTCGGCGAAGACCGCCGGGAGATCGATCTCGCCCTGGACCGCGCCGTCGAGTCCCTTAATCTGTGCCTTCATCCTCTAGCACCCCTGCTTCGACGCGGTGCTCACGAACTCGATCGCGGGCAGCCGCTCGGTGTGGTCACCCTTTCGCACGGCCGGCCGGATCCGGACGAGCCGCTTGGACGGGCCCGGGATCGAGCCCTTGATCAGGACGTAGGGATTCCGCACGATGCCGTAGTTGATGAAACCGCCATCGGGCGTGATCTCCGCGCCGTCCTCGCCGATCTTCAGGACCCGCTTGTTGAAGTCGGTCCGCTGCTGGTACCCCATCTGGCCCATCTGCGGGACCTGCCACCGGACGTGGTGGGGGGTCCAGGGGCCGAGGTTCCCGATGTGCCGCTTCTTACCGCCGCGCGAGTGCTTGCGCTTGCGAACCTGGATGCCCCAGCGCTTGACCGGGCCCTGGGTCCCCTTTCCGGTCGTGATCGCGGTCACGTCGGCGTAGGCGCCGATATTCATGCAGTCCGTGAAGTTGAACTCGGTCCCGAGCATCTCCTTCGCGAACGCTACCTTCTCGTCGTGCGTGC
>JBDKUZ010000078.1:0-9609 GCA_039679395.1 Methanospirillum sp.
GGCGATCCAGAGCTCCACCGAGGCCGCCAGAGCGGGGATAAGGCAGGCGAGCCAGGCCGCGGCGAACGACGAGACGTACATATTCTTCGTGAGCCCCCTGAGCCCCTGGTAACTGTAGTACCCGACGAAGCCGCCGATCACGCCCATGTTGATGATGTTCGCTCCCATGGTCGTGAGCCCGCCGTCGCCGAAGAGCACGCCCTGGACGATTAGGACGAGCGAGAGGACGACGATGGCCGCGTATGGCGACCCGAGGACGATCGCGACCAGCGCGCCGCCGACGAGGTGGCCGCTCGTGCCCATCGTCACGGGGATGTTGAAGGCCTGGAGCGCGAAGACGCCGGCCGCGAGGACGGCCAGGAGCGGGACCTTCTCGTCGGTCAGATCTCTCCTGAGCCACCGGAGGGCCAGAGCGATGAAGACAAGGGCGAGCAGCCAGTAGACGGCCGCCTGCCCGATCGGGATGAATGAGTCCGGGATATGCATGCGATCACCAGTGTGTTACTATTGCGATCGTTCGTAACACGCAATCGACGAAAAAGATTCCGATTTGTTATTTCGTGGAAACGATCTTCGATTAACGGCGAACGGGTGGGTGCGAGACGCCTGTTCGCCGGTGGCGTGCCGCGGCCGAATGCGAGGGCCGGCCGGTCCATCAAGCATAATCTATAGGATGGCGTCGGAGTCTCCTCCGGCACGGCCACCCCTCCCCTCGCCCTCGACTCAGGAGGAAATCACCATGAAGGAATTCGTCAGCGCCGGCCTTGTCGCCGGCGCCATCGCCGTCACCGCGGGTGGCGGCGTCGGTATCGCCGCCGGGGGCTGGCCCCGGATCGCGCTCGTCGCGCTCGCCGTGGGCTCGGCCTTCGGCCTCGGCTCGTGGGTCGCCGACAGAAAGATCGCCGCGCTCCTCGCGGTCGTCCGCTCGTTCTGCGCCGCGGCCGCGGTCTCCTACCGCGCCCGCGGCGACGGCCGGATCGACGCCGCGGAGGCCCGCGCGATCGCCGAGGCCGTCGGCCGGTTCTTCGCCGACCTCGAGGCCGCCGGCGGAGAACTGCTGGAGGCGCCGTGCCCGACCTCCTGATCGCGGCCCGGCACGCGCCCGCGGTCGAGCGGGACCGCGCCGACCTCGTCTGCGACGGAAAGACCGACGTGGCGCTCCTCGTGAAGGCCCTGGACGGGACATATGACACGGTCGCGCTCACGGCCGGCCGCTTCAACGCGAGCGGCGGCCACGCGCCGGACGGCTCGCGCCGCATCCGCATCGCGGAGGGCGTGACCGTCCGCGGTGTCGGCCCGGGCCTCACCCGGCTCGTCGCACAGGACGAGCCGTGCCGGGTCATCGCCGACGCCCCGGGCGCCACCGTCGCGAACCTCGGCGGGTACGGCTACGTCGGCATCGAGGTCCACGCCGACCGGTTCACGGCGGAGGACGTGTACCTCACCCACTCGCTCGACGGGTCGAGCTACCTCGACTTCGGGCGGAAGGGCGGGTGCACGGCCGCGTTCATGGCCTGGGGACGCGAAGGGCGGACCCTGCGGGACCTGACGTTCCGTCGCTGCTCCGTGGAACGGAGCTACCACCACGGCTTCAGCCTGAACCTCGCTGGCGCGAGCGAGGGCGGCGGCTTTGCGAACATACTCTATGACCAGTGCCACGCCATCTGCGCCGGCTCGGGCCTGGAGCGGTGGAGCTGCGGGTTCGACATCCCCGACGCGGGCGACATCGAGGGGCTGATGGTCCGCGACTGCCAGGCCATCGACTGCTTCCAGGACGGCTTCCACCTCGACGGCAGCTGGGACGGCCACCGGCAGCGGGCCGAGAACGTCCTCTTCGAGCGCTGTCGCGCCCAGGCGTGCGGCCATCGCTCGGGGACGGGGCCGGCGGAACTGTACCAGTCCGGCTTCTACGTCCAGTCGGCGACGCTGATAGAGTGTCACGCCGAGCGGTGCCGGAAGGCCGGCTTCCTCTGCAAGAACGAGGAGGCGGGCGGACTGACGTTGATAGATTGTTCGGACGCCGGCTCGGGCTACGGCCTGGTCATCGAGTACGGCGGGAACGGCGCAAAGGTGAAGGGCTTTGTTTCCACTGGAGCCGGGCGGCGAGGGCTGCAGATGGTCGGGAACGACGCGGAGGTGGAGGTCGAGGTCCGCAACTTCGCGGGCAGCGGCCGGCCCGTGCTCCTCGGGTGCACCGAGCGGCTCGAGTTTGTCGACGCGCCGGGCCATATCGCGGACCTTGCACGGTACCGGGCGCGGGGGTACGCGATGACGGGCAACCGGATCGCGATCGCGATTGATCGGCCGATGGAAGTCGTCGAGGTGCATCCGTCGTCAGTCCACAGCGTGGACATGGCCGGGGTCACGGGGGAGCACTCTCCGCCGGAGGTCGCACCCGGTTTTGCCGCATCGGGGACCGTTGCGGGTTCGGCCGCCGCTCCATCCCCGGTTTTACAGAAACATTTCGAAATATTTATCGGGTCAGGACCGTATCTGTGATAATCGCGCGTGGAGTGACAGAACCTCTTTCGCGGCCTCCAGGCCAGGCGCCATGCCAATCCTCCGCGCGGGAATGAACCTACCACCACCGCTTCGGAGCGGAGCGGCCGAGAGGATCACATGCACTCCATCGCATTCATTCGGAGGCGCTTTAGCGCCCTGGCGCCGGCGGCAGTCCTGCTGCTGGCGCTCTGCCTGCTCGCCGTCGGCGTGCAGGCCCTGACCGATCCCGTAACTACGACCGCGCTCGTCGCGGACCCCTCCCTCTCTGCCGGCGACAGCGGGGACTCGTCCGCGCCGGCGGGGTACGAGACGCCGATCGTCGTCGACGCCGCCGAACAGGTCGACCCGGCCATCGACGGCACCCGCATCGTCTGGCAGGACTGGCGGAACAACGCCTGGACCGAGGCGCAGGGAGACATCTACTCCTACGACCTCGTCTCCCACCTCGAACTGCCCGAGGGCGCGTCGACGCAGTTCGCCACGAAAGTCGTCCCCAACGACTACGACCCGGCCATCTCCGACGCCGGCATCTTCTGGGTCTTCGCCGGCTTCTCCGATGCCGACATCGAGAACTCGATCAAGGGGCGGACCCTCGCCGGAGCGCCGATCAACGTCACGACGCTCGGCGATCCCAGCTACCGGCCCGTGAGCGACCTCGCCGTCGACGGGGACAGCCTGGTCTACGTCCTCGACGAGCTCAGCCTGATCGCGTACGATACGGCCACCGGGGAGTCCCGGACGATCCGGCGGAACGTCGACGGACTCCGCGCGCCCGATATCAGCGGCGGCTCCATCGTCTGGCAGGAGAACGACGGCACCGGCTGGAACATCTACTGGTACGACCCCACCGGCGGATCGGTCCGGGCCCTCGCGAACGCCTCCGGCGATCAGGTGACGCCGGCGATCGACGGGACCCGCGTCGTCTGGGCGGACAACCGCAGCGGGAACTGGGACCTCTACACCGCCGACCTCTCGCAGCCGGACCCCGCGGGAACCCCGTGGCTCGTCGCCCCCGGCGACCAGACGAACCCGCAGCTCTCCGGCGACCGGGTGGTCTGGCAGGACAACCGGAACGGCGACTGGAAGGTCTGGCTCGGGAGCCTCGCGGGCGGCGCCGTCGGCCCCGTCAGCAGCGCGAGCGGAGACCAGGAGGCGCCGGCCGTCGACGGCGACCGCATCGTCTGGCAGGACATGCGGAACGGGAATTGGGACCTCTACATGTTCACCGTCTCGTCCACGGCCCCGGTGCCCGTCCCGACGCCGGCCCCGCTCGTCATCACGGCCCCGGGAACGTACTCGATCGCGGCCGACGGGTACGACGGGAACGCCACGCCCATCGAGATCCGGTCGTCGGACGTCGTCCTCGACGGCGGCGGCCATATCGTCGACGGGACGGACCGGCCCGGCAGCTGCGGCATCCGGATCGTCGGCCCGGTCTCGAACGTCGCCGTCCGGAACGTCCGGCTGACGAACTGGGAGACCGGCATCCGCGCCGACGCCGTCACGGACTCCGTGATCGAGACCTCGACGGTCTCCCACAACCACCGGGGGGTCGTCCTGGACGCCGCGCAGGACGTCCGGGTCGGGAACTGCACGATCACCGCCAACGACGACAGGGGCGTTGCGGTGCAAAACTCGGCGAACACGACCGTTCACGCGAACGACGTCCGCAGGACGGGTGACGGTTTCACGCATTACTTCTCGTTCATCGACGACCTGTTCACGCACGCGATCTCGGTCGACGGGTCGACCGGCACCGAGATCTCCGGCAACGACCTCGGCGGCGAGCACGGCAGCCTG
Organism: Methanospirillum sp.; assembly: GCA_039679395.1. GTDB lineage: Archaea > Halobacteriota > Methanomicrobia > Methanomicrobiales > Methanospirillaceae > UBA288. Next base: position 4,303 of record JBDKUZ010000078.1, read on the forward strand.
GAACTCGGTGGTTCGAGCTCGACCCGCGTGACGGGCAACCAGCTCACCGGGAGGATCGCCGGGATCTTCTCGCTCTCCGCCGGGGAGGGCACGCTCGTCTTCGACAACGTCTTCAGGAGCGGGCACAACGTCGTCTTCTCGTTGAGCGCGACCTGGAACACGACCCGGTCCCCGGGCCCCAACATCGTGGGCGGGCCGGAGATCGGCGGCAACTTCTGGGCGGACCTCCACGGAACGGGCTTCTCCGAGACCCACCCCGACACGAACCACGACGGGTTCTGCGACGATGCCAACCCCAACGGGGACGCCCTGCCCCTCGCGCCGTGGAACGGGCCCGCGCCCGTACCGACACCCTTCACGCCGCTCTCGGTCCCCGGCCGGATCCAGGCCGAAGACTACAACCTCGGCGGCGAGGGCGTCGCGTACCACGACACCACCCCCGGTAACGAGGGCGGCGCGTACCGCCACGACGACGTCGACATCGAGAGCGCGAACGGCATCACCGACGTCGGCTGGATCCGGGACGGCGAGTACCTGACCTACACCGTGAACGTCACCGAGGCCGGGAACTACCGGGTCTCGGCCCGCGTGGCCAGCCCGAACGACGCCCGGTTCGTGAACGTCTGGGTCGACGGCGAGATGAAGGTCGCGATCGGCGTCCCGAACACCCGCTCCTTCGATTCGTACGTGACCGTCACCCCGCAGTTCCAGGGCGATAGTCCCATCGTCACCGGGACACAGACCCCGACACCGGGCCCCACGGGCAACGACGTCGTGGTGATGCCGATCCCGCTGACGACCGGGACGCACGTCATCAAGCTTGTCTTCCTGCGGGACGGCCAGAACCTCGACTGGTTCGAGCTCACGCCGATCGTCACGCCGACGCCGACCCCGACGGTCGGCCCGCAGCCGTACAGGCCCCTCGCGATCCCCGGCATCATCCAGGCGGAAGACTACAACCTCGGCGGTGAAGGGGTCGCGTACCACGACACGACCCCCGGCAACGAGGGTGGTGCGTACCGCCACGACGACGTGGACATCGAGACCGCCGGCGGCATCACGAACGTCGGCTGGATCCGCAGCGGCGAGTGGCTCACCTACACCGCGAACGTCACGGCCGAGGGCCAGTACACGATGAGCGCCCGCGTGGCTTCCCCGAACAGCGGCCGGAAATTCGCGGTCGTGGTCGACGGCGCCGATACCAGCACGGTCACGGTCCCGAACACGGGCTCGTTCGAGGCCTTCCTGACCGTCGAGATCCCCGTCCCGCTCGCGGCCGGCCAGCACACGCTGAAGCTCGTCTTCGCGGGCGACGGCCAGAACCTCGACTGGATCGCGTTCGGCGTCCCCACCACGCCGACCGTGACCTCGACACCGACGCCGACCCCGACAGCGGGCGGGGCCTCGTTCACGGCCGCGCCCCTGACGGCTCCGCACGGCGCCGCAGTGAAGTTCACCCTGACACCGGCGAGCGGCAAGAGCATCGGCTCGGCCTGGTGGTCGTTCGACGCGCCGGCGCACCTGAACACCTGGAACTCGCGGGCGACGAACCCGACGTTCTTCTACCCCGCGGCCGGCACCTTCTCGCCGCTCGTGAAGATCACGTACACGGACGGCTCGACCGAGACCGTCCAGCGGACCGGGTACGTACGGGCCACCTGAGCCGTTCGAGCTTCCTCCTTTTTTCGATCCTCGCCGACGCCCCGGCCACGTCGCGGACCTCGCCCGGTACGGGGCGCGGGGCTACGCGATGAAGGGCAACCGGATCACGATCGCGATTGATCGGCCGATGGAAGTCGTCGAGGTGCATCCGCCGTCGGTCCACAGGGCGGACATGGCCGGGGTCACGGTGGAGTACTCTCCGCCGCGGCCGGCAACGGGGTGAGCCGAACGGGGCGTCGCCCCCGCTCGACCCACCCGGTCGCGCAGGCCTATCGCCGACGCCGCCCGGCTCGCCGACCACCTCCTACCTTTTTTCCATTACCACGGACCGGCATCGAGCCATCCGGTGGCTCGAGGGTCCGTCGTGGACGGATCGCCTCGGCAATGGCCCGGGTACGACCGGGATCTCGACGGAACGAACGCAGAGGCGGTCGGCCGCACGGGTCGCGGGTTTCACCCCGACAACCGTGATATCGGGGGGTGGTCGCGCCGTTCCGCCGGGCCCGAACCCGCGTGGCGCACCCGGCGTCGGCACGCGTCCCCCCCTCTCCCGATCGTCCTGCGGCAGGCTCGTCCCACCGGGCCCGTGCGATATTGCACGGCAAACATTTTTCTCATGGTATTAACAGCTCCATGCATGGCAATTGATATACCACATATCCGTTCGGCCATGCTGGCTGGCCTTGTCGTACTTCTTCTGCTCGTCGCGGGATGCACGACGAGCATGCCGCCGATCACCATCAAGACGTCCGAGACCGGTGCCGTCCCGGCCGGGGCGGGGACGATCGCCGCGTCGTCGACGCATGCGGATGCGGGGTCGGCCACCTCCGCCGCGGCGACGACTGCGGGCGCGACCACGGCGGCGGCGAAATCGACCTCTCCGGGGGCGACCCAGGCCACCGTCGCCACGAGCGGGACCGCTGCCACGACCGGGACTGCCGCCACGACCGGGACTGCCGCCACGACCGGGACGGCGCAGGCCACGACCACGCAGGACTCGCTGAGCTGCAAGGCCGACTTCGTCGGCACCCCGACCTCCGGCCCCGCGCCCCTGACCGTCACCTTCACCGCCTCGAACACGTGCGGCAACATCTGGACGCACGAATGGACCTTCGGCGACGGGACCGCGAACGTGGTCGTCGACGGAGCGACGAACACGGTGACGCACACCTACACCCAGCCCGGGACGTACACGGTCCACCTGCTCGACGACGACCATTACCTCGAGGACGGCGAGACCAAGGTGAACTACATCACGGTCACCGGGACCACCCAGACGACCGCCACCACCCAGGCGACGACCACAGGAACGCAGGACCCGCTGAACTGCAAGGCCGACTTCGTCGGCACCCCGACCTCCGGCCCCGCGCCCCTGTCCGTCAGCTTCACCGCCTCGAACACGTGCAGCAACATCTGGACGCACGAGTGGACCTTCGGCGATGGCTCCGAGAACCTGGTCGTCGACGGGGCGACGAACACGGTGACGCACACCTACACCCAGCCCGGGACGTACACGGTCCACCTGACCGACGACGACCACTACCTCGAGGACGGCGAGACCAAGGTGAACTACATCACCGTCACCGGGACGGCGCCGGTGAGCCCCACGCCGACGCACTGCACGACCGACTTCACCGCGAGCAAGACCTCCGGCCCGGCGCCGCTGACGGTCACGTTCACCGCCACCGCTCCGTGCGACGCCCAGAAGCGGACCTGGTGGTTCTCGGACGACGGCCCGATGTCGACTATCGAGGGTGGCAAGGTGGAGACGTACACCTTCCAAAACCCCGGGACGTACACCGTCAGGCTCACGGAGAAGTTCTACGGGACCGGCTCGGAGGACTTCTATATGGGCATGGAGGAGAAGGGCAATTACATCCACGTGACGAACGGGCTGGCGGTGAATCCGTCGCTCCACCTCACGATCGTGCCCTCGCTCAAGGCGACGCCGCAGATCACGCTCATCAAACCCGGCCTGACGCTGTCGAAGGACAAGCTGGACATCGTCATCGACCCCGTCGGCCCGGTCTCCAACCCCGGCTCCTGACCGCGGTGCGGCAGGGCACCCTCTCCCTTTCGTCCGGCCGGGAGGAGGGCCCGAAGAGCCGTCGCGGAGACCGGATCGATGGGTGTCCCGCCCCGTAGTATCCTGCGAACGGTCTCGGTCACTCCGGTCTCGAGTCAACGAATCCCGGCACCCCGTCCGGGTAAGTGCCCGATCGCGATCGCGGGACCCATTCGTCGTCCGCTCCCGCTCCTCGACCTCGAGCCCGGCCGCGGGCGCCGGCTCGGCCGTCGGCAAAAAGCGTGGAGATGGCCGGCGTCACGGTCGAGCGCGATCCACCGCGGCCGTTTCCCATAGGGGTGGGATGAGCGTTTCCGTGGCGCCTGGACGCCGTTCAGGTATCGGCGGTCTCGAGGGCGGCCCGGACCCGCGTCTCGATCTCCGGCAGGTCCTCGGTTATCGTCGCCCAGACCGCATCGTAGTCGACGCCGAAGTAGTGATGGACGAGGCGGTCGCGGAGGCCGGCCATCCCCTTCCACGGGATCCCCGGGTGCCGCGCCCGAAATCCGGGCGAGACGTTCTTCGTTGCTTCGCCGATCCCGGGGACGGATGACGGCCAGTTCGAGGATCCCCGCGGGGTTACCATCGCCGGTACGGGTACCGTGTACGCGACGGATTCCGCGAGAGACCGGGTCGTGACGTTCGTGAGGCAGAAGACGACACCGGCGATCACCATTCCCGGCAGCACCGGCGTGCCCGCCGACACGAACGGCGACGGCACGCGCGACGACGTGAACGGCAACGGCCGGCGGGACTTCAACGACGTCGTCCTCTACTTCAACCAGATGACCTGGATCGCGGCGAACGAGCCGGTCGCCCTTTTCGACTGCAACGCGAACGGCCGGATCGACTTCGCCGACGTCGTCTGGCTCTTCACCCACCTCTGAGACCGGCACCATCTCATTTTCCAGCCAGGCCGGCGGGGCATCTGCGTCAGGTTCAAAAAAATTCGGCATGCTTATTACGAGAGATGCCGATTGCCACAGTATTCAAATTGAAGAGGTGTTCCTATTCAGATCCACGTCCCGATCCTGTTCCTCGTCACGGCGGTGCTGTTGCTCGCGATCGGCGCAGCGCCCGTGACAGCCGCATCGCCGTACGGCGCGGACCCGACGATCGCCTGGCAGAAACTCCTCGGCGGCGGCGGCTCGGACAGGGGACAGTCCGTGCAGCCGACGGCGGACGGCGGGTACATCCTCCTCGCGCAGACGGACTCGAGCGCGAGCGGGGATGTCGCCGGCACGAACCACGGCGAGTCCGACATCTGGGTGGTCAAGCTGGACGGCACGGGCGCGATCCAGTGGCAGAAACTGCTCGGTGGGAACTCGTTTGACCGCGGACATTCCATCCAGCAGACCGCCGACGGCGGGTACATCCTCCTCGGAGATACCCTGTCGAGCGCGAGCGGGGACGTCGCCGGCACGAACCACGGCACTTCCGACATCTGGGTGGTCAAGCTGGACGGCACGGGTGTGATACAGTGGCAGAAGCTGCTCGGCGGCAGCGAAGGTGACTATGGGAACTCCCTCCGGCAGACGTCCGATGGCGGGTACATCCTCTTCGGGTACTCGCAGTCGAGC
>JBDKUZ010000079.1:0-4645 GCA_039679395.1 Methanospirillum sp.
GAGCACAGGAGATCCTTGGCGGAGAACCATAAGAGGCATTACGGTGGCGGTGTGAAAGTGAAAACCCACCAGCGTATCTCCTCCGGCAGCGGAAAAGTGTCCCCCGGCCGGCCGCCCGCGAGCGGGAGCCTGACGTGGAACTCCTTGAGCCTCGAGGGCAACGAGGTGTCGGGCGCATCGGGGCTCATCGCTACTGCGTGTCGGCTCTCCATCGCTCTATCTTTTTGGGACCCTTTGGATCGCCAACCTCGGATACCGAATGCAGCGCGACCCGATCGTCATCCGTCCACCGGTCCGGTATCGGAATCCTCTTGTGCTGCCAGGGCAACCTTGTGTTCGATGCGATATCTCGTGGTCATTACGGAGGACCCCGAGGACGGCGGGTATACGGTCAGCTGTCCGGCCCTCCCCGGATGTCATAGCGAGGGGGCCACGATCGAGGAGGCGATGGAAGGGATCCGGGAGGCCATCGCCTGCTACCTCGAGAGCCTCGCCCTCGACGACCTCCCCGCGCCGGGAGGCGCGCCCGTCATCACCGAGGTCGAGGTCGCCTGACGTGGCATCGGCCCTGCCCCTGGTTGCAGGCGCGGAGATAGTCCGCGCCCTGCAGCGCGCCGGCTTCGAACCCCACCACCGGAAGGGAAGTCACGTCACCATGAAGGAGAATGCGCCTCCTTTCCGGCGGGTCGTCGTACCTATGCACGATCCCGTCCGGCGGGGGACGCTCCGGGCAATCATCCGCGACGCGGGCCTCACGGTCGAGGAGTTCGTCCTCCTCCTCTGACCATCCCCCCCTATTCAGATCCGCATCGCCCTCGCTGCCGCGAGGAGGTGCTGCCGCTTCAGAAAGTCCATGACCTCGGCCGGCGGCCGGCCGTCCTCCGGCCACGCGCTGAGCCGGTACGCGAGCACGGCGTCCGCCCTACCGCCCGCGAGCGGCAGCTCCTGGTGGAACTGCCAGGATCGTGTCGTCCATGGAGACGTGGTCCGACGCCTTCCTATGGAGCCTGCGAAGGTCGCGGTGTGAAAGTGAACGAACGTATCGACGTGCCGCCGTCGACTCCCGCGAAACGTCGGCGCACCGCGGATCATCGGGTGGAGAAGCCGGGCAACGGCGGACATATGGTGTCACGTACCGCGATGAGAAACCTTTCCCCGCCGGGAACGTCCGCCCCGGCCGCTACGCCTTCACGTCCCCTGAAAGGATCCGGCGGAGTGCGGATCGGAGCGGCGGGAGGTCTTCCTCGACGGTCTTCCACAGCCGTTCGGCATCGACGTGGAAATAGGCGTGGATGAGAATGTCCCGGGTACCCGCGATCTTCCTCCAGGGGATATCGGGGTGGATCGCACGCACGGTATCGGGGACGTTCTTCGCCGCCTCGCCGATGATCTCCAGCAGTCGGCTGATGGCAAGGATCTTCTCCTCGTCCTCGAGAAACCGCCCCCGATCGAGGCCGGCCGTGAAGAGAAGCGCCTTCTCAGTCGCCTCGAGCATGTCCTCGAGGTACACCGTGACGGTGCGCGGCTCTCTCATAGCGGAACGGCCTCGTGCAGGATGCGGTCGCGAAGCGCCGGCTTGATCGACCGCCTCTCGACCAGGTCGACCCGGATGCCGAGCCGGTCCGAGAGCGAGTTCTGCAGGCCGACCAGGTCGAAGAGCGAGAGGTTCCGCTCGGGGTCGAACTCCACGAGGATATCGAGGTCGCTTGTGCCGTCCTGCTCGCCGCGGACGTACGAGCCGAAGAGCTCGATCGAGGTCACGCCATACTCTCGCCTGATGGCTGGCAGGAGCGCGCGGAGTGCGGTCCTGAGCTCCTCGAGCGTCACCGTCCTTCCGGCATTGGCTGAAATTTCGTCGATCATTGCACTCTTCCTCTCGTTGGTGGGGCGCGTGCAGGGGACCATGGACCGGAGGGGCGGTCCGATCGGTCGCCCTTGAACGCGAGGCTCTATGAATGGACGACTCTGGGGAGTATAATGCTGTTGGCCCGGCCCGCGTATGAGCTCCGCGCGACCGCCGGGAGGTGTTGCCGCCTCAGAAAGTCCATGACCACGGCCGGCGGCCGGCAGCCCTCCGGCCGCGTGCCGAGCCGGTACGCGAGGAACTCCCGCCATTCCTCCGGCGCGAGGGCCGGCGCGGCCTGCGGCGTATCCCGGAGTACGGTCGCGAGGTGGAGGATCCGGTCGTCCGGGAGCGAGAGCAGGGCGTTCGGCGGGTCCCCAACGAGCGGCAGCGTTGCGGGAAACGCTCTGAGTTGCGCAGGGAGCGAAGGGTCGGGCGGGTCGGCGCTCATCGCCGATCAACATTGGCTTTCCGGCGCACTATCCTTTTCCCGGCAGCGGATGCCGAACCCGTCGGTGTGACAGCTCCGCGTGGTCGAGGTCGCGCCTTACAGCCCCACGCACCCTCCTCCGGCCGCCCCCTCCGCCGCGATCCCGTCCAGAACCTCCCGCAGCAGCGCGCGGCCGCGGGCCGAATCGAAGAACTCGCCGAGCGCCTCCCTGGTCCGCGGGTCCGTCCTCCCGCCCGTCGCGCCTCCGTCGAATGTCATGGAGAGGTGGTCGGATCGGGATCCATATCGGACGCGGCGGTCGCGGTGTGAAAGTGAACGGGGTGCCTTCCGGACCTATCGGCCGGCCGTCCGCGAGCGGGAGACGCGTGGTGATCCGATAGACGTTTTTCTCTGCAGCTCCGGTCACGGCAATTGGAAAATGACAGCTGCGTTCCGAAGTGATTTTCCGTTGTCCTGAGGCTTCTTACACATAGTGCACACATATGTTATATGCTAAAATCAGCATTTTATCATCCTTTTTTCAATCGGACACCACAGTATCGGACAAGCAGTAATCGCCCACTTTCTGTTAAGAAGGTGTTAAGACTTCTTCGGACGATAGCGGCGCTGTGATGAAGCGCCCTCGGCGACGAGGAATCCATCGGGCCCTGACAGGCGTTTGAGGTATCGTGAGGCTTCAACCTGCGCCGAAGCGGATTCGCCGAGGTTTAAGAGAGCAGGTCACTCCCGATTGGTAATGCTTCCGTGGTCCCGGACGTAGCCGCGAATGAGTTCGGTATACTGAGCGAGCTCGATTCCCCGCATGCGGGTGTAGGCTTGCGACAATCGAGGGCCTCCGTCCATTCCTCCGGAGAGAGGACCGGCGCGGTCACAGGTGTATCACGCAGAATCGCGGCGAGGTAGAGGAACTTGTCGTCCGGCAGCGAGAGGTGGGCGTTCGGCCGGTCGCCCGCGAGTGGGAGCTTCTGGTGGAACTCGCGGAGGCGGGCCGGCAGCGATGGGTCGGGCGGGGCCGGGATCATCGCTGGTATGCGTTGGCGCCCGGGCAGTCTATCCTTTGCCTCTCCGCGATGGATTAGTGAGCCCGGTGGACTACCGTCCCTTTCGGATGCATCGAGATTATGTCGGGTTTGTCGGGATGTACCGCCACGTCCCGGGCGAGCCTGTGCATAGAAGCCCGGCGGCAGTCGAGAGGAGAGGGGCGGGCGAGCGCGGGCGCCCTAGAACTTTCGATAGATCGAGTCGCGGGGGCCGATCTCGATCACGAGGATCACGAGACGGTTGTCGTGGATCTGGAGGACTACCCGGTAATCTCCGACCCGGAGCGAGTAGAACGGGGCCTTTTCGTTGCCCTTCAGCCGCTTCACATACCGGTCGGGCCTTGTCTCCTTGGCAAGGGAGTCCAGCTCGGCCTCAATCCGATTGGCGACCTGCCGATCGAGCTTGGCCGCAGCCCGCTCCGCCGGCTTCGTGAAGACGACTTCGTATGTCATTCGTCGTCGTGAAACCCGAGGTCACGCATAACTTCCTTCATCGGCCGAACCCGCCCGGCCTTGACGTCCTCCATGGCCTCTTTCAGGTGCTCCAGGGTCTCGTCCGAGAGGGGCTCCTCGTCAATCGCACAATCCACGAGCCGGTTGATCACGTCATCATAGGTCTCGCGGGGGTGAACCTTTATCCCATTGAGCCGAGCCTTCGTCTCCGTCCCGAGCTTGATGGTTGTACTGGTCGCCATATACTATGGTATGCTCGAGTATACTTAAACACAGTCCTGTCTGTAACGGGCTCCCAGCCCCTCACGGGCCGGGGAGGAGCCGGAGTGCATTCGGCGGGTCGCCCGCGAGTGGGAGCTTCTGGTGGAACTCGCGGAGGCAGGCCGGCAGCGAGGGGTCGGGCGGCTCGAGGCTCATCGCTGATGAACGTTGGCGCCCGGGCACTCTATCGTCTCCCCGGCAGCCCCCGCGCCGCACGCCGAACCGCGCACGCGGTGCATAACGCGACCGGGGGGCCGAGGAATCGGTGCACCTCGCCCGACCAGGGCCGGCACGGGCGCGTCGCGAAGGGCAGGCCGTGGGTTCCCACGGGAGAGCGAGCAGGACGTCCGCGAGGCTGCCGCTCGAGGCGAGCCCTCCCGGTAGAGCGCGGATCGCCTTCAAAATGAGGAGTGGAAGGGGCCGTATAGTCCCTTCAGGCGCAGGTGTTCTCTTCGTCGCGCACGAACTCCACGGTGACCGTACGCAGGAGCGAGAGGAACGACCGTGAGATGATCCCTTCGGCCACAGCCAGCTCGGCCTCGGTCATGGGTCGACATTCGTCCGGTCCCCTGTCGGCGGCCTTCGGCCGCGTCGCGA
>JBDKUZ010000080.1:0-6227 GCA_039679395.1 Methanospirillum sp.
GCGGCATGTACTCAGGCGTGGCCTTCGCGGGCGCATCAACCTGCCGAAGAAGAGATATGCGAGCGGCGGGGTACCCTTTCCTCATGTCCAACCAGGAGATCCAGGTCCAGATGCCGCCCGACCTCGACCCGGTCTACTCCAACATGATCCAGATCGCGTTCAAGGACGACGAGTTCACCTTCCTCTTCCTCCACCAGATCCCCGGCACGAACCAGGCGCGGGCCAAGGCGATCGTCTCGATCTCGCCGCGGCACGCGAAGTCCCTTCTCGCTGTGCTCGGCCGCTCCGTCGCGGAGTTCGAGGAGAAGTTCGGCACGCTCGAGCCCCCGGGCGAGCGCCGGCCCGAGGCCGTCAGCACGACCCTCTCGTGCTACTCCTGAGATGGACCTCGTCGCTCCGGTGACCGGGCTCGACGAGTTCGAGGCCGTGGTCGCGGCCGGGCCGGACCTGATCGAGCTCCGGCTCGACCTCGTCGAGCGCGGCGATCACCCGGCCCTCGCCGCCCGCTGCGCCAACATCGCGATCCCCCTGATCGTGACCGTCCGCTCCATCGAGGAGGGCGGGGCCTTCGCCGGCGACGAACGCAATTGCGCCCGGCTCCTCGCGCCGTTCCTCCCCGTCGCCCGGTACGTCGACCTCGAGCGCCGGTTCCGCGCCCTCGCCCCGGCCTACCGCGAGGCCGGCTGCGGCATCATCGCCTCGGCCCACCTCGGGACCATGCTGCCGCTCCCCGAGCTCTTCGGCCTCGAGCGAGAGCTCCGGTCGTACGGCGACCTCCCCAAGCTCGTGCTGGCCCCGTCCTCGGACGACGACCTGCTCGACCTCCTCTCCTTCACCCACGCGGCGACAAAGCCGGTCTGCACCTCGATCACGGGGACCGCGTACCGCCACGGCCGGGCCCTGCTGCCGCTCTTCGGCTCGGCCCTCGCGTACTGCGCGGCCGGCCGGCCGTCCTCGCCCGGGCAGTACACGCTCGCGGAGATGCGCGAGCTGATGCGCCTGCTCTCGCCCGGCGAGTGATCACTCGCCGTACGCGTCGTGCAGGAGCAGGGCGTCCGCGAGCACGAGCCCGAGCATGGCCTCGGCAACCGGGACGAGCCGGGGCGCGATGCAGGGGTCGTGCCGGCCGCCGACCCGGACCTCGACCGGGCGGCCTGCCGTGTCGACCGTCCGCTGGGGAAGGGCGATCGAGGGCGTCGGCTTGACCGCGCACCGGGCGACGACCGGGGCGCCGGTCGAGATCCCGCCGAGGATGCCGCCCGCGCTGTTCGAGGCGAAGCCTCTCGGGAGGATCGGGTCGTTGTTCTCCGAGCCGAACCGGGCCGCGACGGTGAAACCGTCCCCGATCTCGACGCCCTTCACGGCCCCGATCCCCATCAGCGCACCCGCGATCGCGGCGTCGAGCTTCCCGAAGACCGGGTCGCCGAGCCCGGCCGGAACCCCCGTGGCGACCACCTCGACTATCCCGCCGACCGAGTCGCCGCGGGCGGCCGCCGCCTCGATCTCGGCGGCCATCGCGTCGCCCTCGACGCCGTGGACGGAGACCACGCGGCCTGCGACCGCGATGCCCCTGAGCGAGAGGAACTTCAGCGCGACCGCGCCGGCCGCCACCCGGCCGATCGTCTCGCGCCCCGAGGAGCGGCCGCCGCCGCGGTGGTCGCGGACGCCGTACTTCGCGACATACGCGATGTCCGCGTGCCCGGGCCGGTAGACCTCGCGGAGCGCGTCGTAGTCGGAGGACCGCGCCTGCTCGTTCGCGACGACGAGCGCGATCGGCGTCCCGGTCGTGACCCCCTCGAAGACCCCCGAGAGGATCGCCACCCGGTCCGCCTCGGCCCGCGGCGAGACGAGCGGGCCCGTCCCTGGCCGGCGCCGGTCGAGCAGGGGCTGGATATCGGCCTCGGCGAGCGGGATCCGCGCGGGGCAGCCGTCGACGATTGCACCGAGAGCCGGGCCGTGGCTCTCGCCGAAGGTCGTGACCCGGAAGAGCCGGCCGAAGGTGTTCATGCGAGTGCCTCCTCCACGAGAGAGATCGGGACGCGGATGCCGAAGAAGGCTTCGAACTGCGCCGCGGCCTGGTGGGCGAAGAGCGCGGTCCCGGGGACGACCGTCGCCCCTGCCCGGCGGGCGCGCTCGAGGAGCGGGGTCACGGCCGGCGTGTACACCAGGTCGAAGACGGTCATCCCCGGCCGGAGCTGCGACTCGTCGAGGAGCGAGGCCGTGTCCGGCGCCATCCCGACCGGGGTCGCGTGGACCACGACGTCCGTCCCCGCCGGGTCGAACGCGGCGAGCGAGCCCGAGGCCGCGCCGAACCGGGCGGCGAGGGCCGCGGCCTTCTCCGCATCGCGCGCGAGCACGGTGACGTGCATGTCGAGGTCCCGGAGGGCGTATACGGCCGCGGCGGCCGCGCCGCCCGCGCCGAGCACGACCGCCCGGCACCCGCTGCCGTCGAGGTGCGAGAGTGGTTCGCGGACACCGAGCCAGTCCGTGTTGCTGCCGTGGAGCCGGCCCCCGCAGCGGACGATCGTGTTCACGGCCCTGATGGCGGCCGCGTCGGGCGAGAGGGTGTCGCAGTGCGGGAGCACCGTCTCCTTGAGCGGGAGCGTGACCGAGAGGCCGCGCAGGTCGAGCCGGGCCGCGAGCCCGAGGACGGCGACCGGGTCGGCGGAGTCGATCCGCGTGTACGCGTAGGGGAGACCGTACCGCTCGATGAGCCGGGCGAAGAGCGGCGGCGACCGGCTGTGGCCGATGGGGTGGCCGGCCACGGCGCAGAGTCGGGCGCCGGCCCCGAGCGCCGCGTCGACGGCCGCGGCCTCGGCGGGATAGGGGTTCAGGGCCGTGAGCTCGGCGCGGAGCGCGTCGGGTGGCCGGGCCGCGAGCGCGGCGAGGACCAGCCCCGCGACCATCTTCGGCGAACGGCAGCCGGTCCAGACGCAGTGGTCGGCCGCGGCGCGGTACGCACCGTGCCGCGCCGCGAGCACGGTGCGGATCTCGTCGAGGGGCGGGAGCGCGGTCAGGGCCGGGCGGTCGCTCCCGGCGCACCTCGCGGCGAGCTCCTCGGGCGGGCCCTCCAGGAGGACCACCCGGCCGTTGCGCCGGAGGGCCGCGACGTTTGCCGGGTCGAGCACGGCCCCGCCGCCGGTCGCAATCACGCCCTCGACGGCGGCGAGTTCGGCGCAGACCGCGCGCTCGAGGGCACGGAAGCCCTCCTCGCCGTCCGCGGCGAAGATCGCCGGGACCGATCGGCCCGCGCGGGCCTCGACCAGCGCGTCCGTGTCGAGAAAGGGGAGACCGAGGCGGTCCGCCACGAGCCGGCCGACCGTGCTCTTGCCCGTGCCGCGGTAGCCGGTCAAGACGACCTTCACAGCAGCCCGGCCTCCCGGAGCGTCGACCAGAACCCGGGCCAGGACTTCGCGACGCAGCCCGGGTCCTCGATCGCGACCCCGCCGACAGCAAGCCCGAGGACGGAGAACGCCATCGCGGTCCGGTGGTCGCCGGCCGGGTCGATCCTCCCGCCGTGAAGCGGGGCCGGGACGACCGTGAGCGCATCCTCCTCGACCTCGGCGCCGGCCCCGAGCGAACGGAGCCGGTCGGCCGTGACCGCGAGCCGGTCCGACTCCTTGTGGCGGAGGTGGCCGACGCCGGTGATCCGGGTCGGTCCCTCGGCGAGCGCGGCGATCGCGGCGAGCGTCTGGACCGTGTCGGGCGCGGAGGACATCTCGCACGCGATCCCGTGGAGCGGGCCATCCCGCTCGACCGTGACCCCGTCCGGGCCGGCCGAGACGCGGCAGCCCATGGCCGCGAGGGCCCCGACGAACCGCCGGTCGCCCTGGGCCGAGGCCGGGTCCAGGTTCCGGACGGTGACCGTCCCGCCGAGCGCCGCCGCGAGCGCGAAGAGGTACGAGGCCGAGGACCAGTCCCCCTCGACGCCGTACGCGATGCCCGCGTACCGGCCGGGCCGGACCGCGAACCGCTCGTACCCGCGCCGGTCGACCTCGGCGCCGAAAGCCGCCATCACCCCGACCGTCAGGTCGAGGTACGACCGCGAGACCGGGGGCGAGGCGAGGCGGAGGACGAGCCCGTCGGGCATGAGCGGGCCCGCGAGCAGGAGCGAGGAAGCGAACTGGCTCGAGACGCCCCCGTCGACCGCGACCTCGCCGCCGCGGAGCGGGCCCGCGACCTCGATCGGCGGAAGATCGGGGTTCTCGGGGTACCGGACCGTCGCGCCGAGGGCCTCGAGGGCCGTGCCGAGGTGGCCGATCGGCCGCTCCCGCATCCGGGCCGAGCCTGTCAGCGTGACCCGGCCGTCCGCGAGGGCCGCGACCGAGGCGAGGAGGCGGAGTGTCGTGCCCGAGTTGCCGCAGTCGAGCACGGCGCCGTCGCTTCCCGCGAGCGGGCCGCCGGCCCCCTCGATGCCGACGACGCGGTTGCCGACCTCGATCTCGGCCCCCAGTTGCCGGAGCCCGGCGATGGTAAGCCGGGTGTCGTCGGCGAGGAGGGGGTCGTAGAGGAGGGACGGTCCGTCCGCGAGGGCGGCCGCGACCAGGGCGCGGTGGGTCAGGGACTTGCTCGGCGGGGCGTTGAGGGCGAGGTCGACCTGCCTTGCCCGGTCCAGCTCGATCGCGGTCACGGCAGCTCGAGCCTCCCGTACCGGCCGAGGTCCTTCACGCTGCAGAACCGGGCGACCTCGGCCACCGCGTCGTCCCAGCCCGGGCCGCAGTCCCCGTCGACGTAGAAGACGTACCGCCCCATCCCCCGCCGGGACGGGCGCGACTCGATCCGGGTCAGGTTGAGCCCGCGGGCCGCGAACGGCGCGAGGAGGGCGTGGAGGAGGCCGGCCCGATCCTCGACCGGGTCGAGGAGGAGGCTCGCCCGGCACGGCGGCGGCGGCGGGGCCGGCGTCCGCGCGATCCGGACGAATCGGGTCTCGTTCGTGCCGCTGTTCTGGCAGTCGCGCTCAAGGACGGCGAGGCCGTACAGGTCCGCGAGCCCGTCCGAGACGAGGGCCGCGCCGGACGGGTCGGCCTGCGCCGCGATCGCCGAGGCCGCGTTCGAGGCCGTCGGGACCACGGGCAGACCCAGGGCCTCGATCCGGCGCGAGCACTGCTCGGCCGTCTGGGGGTGGGCGTAGACCCGCTCTGGCGTCCCGGCCGGATCGGCCGCGGCCAGGTGGTGGCGGACCGGGATGGTGCATTCGCCCGTGATCGCGACCGGGTGGTCGGCGAGGCCGACCAGGGTCGCGCCGACCGAGCCGGCCTCGCTGTTTTCGAGGGGGACGAGGCCATCGCCCTCGCCGGCCGCGACCCCGGCGAAGACCGCCGCGATCGACGGGCGGAGGCGGACGTCGGGGTCGAGCCGGGCCGCAAGCTCGTGCGAGAAGGTCCCGGCCGGCCCGAGCGTAAGGACGGTCATGGCTCCGGCTCCGCGAGGCAGCGGATCAGGCGGTCGGTCATGGCCGTCGCGGCCGCAGCGTGCGGCGCGAAGAGGGCCGCGTCCGCGGCGAAGAGGTCCTCGAAGGACCCGGGGCCGGGGTCGTCGACCACGTCCGCGAGCTCCTCCAGGGCGTTCTGCGCGGCTTCGAGCACAGCCGGGACGTGCGGGTTCCGGCGGAGGATCGGGCCGTAGAGCGCCGGGTCCTGCGCGAGGATCCGGCCGACGAGGCCGAACTCGATTCGGTAGATCGGCGAGGTGAAGGCCAGGAGTTCGTCGAGGTCGGCGCCGAGCTCGCGCACGGTCCCGGCCAGCACGAGCGAGAGGGAGTGGGCGAGCCCCTGGACCACGGCCATCAGCTCGTCGTGGCGCTCGGGGGTGGTGAAGGCCAGGCGCGCGCCGGCGCCCTCGAGGACGGCGAGCAGGGGGCCGTACTGCGCCTCCGTCGCCGTCGCGGGCGTGACCGCGACCGTCTGGCCCGCGATCGAGGCGAGGCCCGGCCCGAAGATCGGGTGGAGCCCGACGGCCGGCGCGGCCGACCGGCGCATGGCCTCGACCGGCGCGGCCTTGAGCGAGGTCAGGTCGCAGAGGAGCTGATCGGGGCGGAGGTGGGGCGCGACAGCCGCGATCACGCCGAGGGTCGCGTCGATCGGGACCGAGACCATCACCACGTCCTGCCGCGCGAGGAAGGCGGGGAAGGGCTCGTGCCCGGTCCGGCCGCGGACCGAGACCTCCCAGCCGGCCTCCCCGTAGAGCCGCGCGAAGAGGGAGCCCATGCCCCCCGTCCCGCCGAGGAT